>CAYWDW010000250.1:0-4584 GCA_964457105.1 uncultured Heliobacteriaceae bacterium | reverse complement strand
CCTTCATAAAAACGCTCCTCGTCGCGCGTCAGATTGCCTTTGGTTTTTTCGCGCAGCATCAGGAGCATATCAATTGACTGACGCGCGGCGGGCAGGTTGACCTGGCGGGCACCGGTGGCCGGGTGTTCCATCATCCCCAGGTAAATGAAGGCGGACGAGGCAAGCTGCATCAGAAACTCCATGAACTCGTTCATTTCCGGCTCCTCATCCGCAGCCGCTTCATCGGCTTCAGGCCTGGCTTCCGGCGCCTGAGTTTCAGTCCCGGCGGCTGCCGTCGGCGGTTGCGGTTCAGCGACCGGCGCGGGTGGTTCTTCAAACTGCAGATCATCGCGCAATGAACCATCGGGATTGAACATCCGGCGGTCAATGACTTTGATTTCATCGGGGTTGTGTTCAGCCATAGATTGAAGTTGCTCCCTGAGTGAAAGTATGAATGAACCGCGATATTAGCATCGCGCCGAAGAGCGGGACAAGCAGGCAGGGCCGGGGTATTTTCAGCGCCACGCTGCCAGGCGGCGGCGCACATCCGGCAGCTCCGGCGCAGCGGCAGCGGCCTGCTGCCGGATTTGCCGGCATCCTTTCATCTGCGCAAAGCCGCTGTGCCTGCCCGTTGCGTCACACACGCCTCGCCGCACTCCACACCCGGCTGCGCGAATTTTGGATCTGCTGAGTCTTGTTGGCTGGCTTGAGGACCCTGCCGGTGGCGAAATATCGGCAAAATTTCGTCTTTTTGTCGTTACTTTTCCGCGTTCCGGGTGAGAAAAGAGAGCCTCCATCCAAAAGAAAACAGGAGTAGCCATGAAAGCCCCAAAACGCACTGGTCTGTCCCTGGTCATCCTGCTGGCGCTGATCGTGCCAGCGTCGGTTCATCTGATTCGCGCAGGCCGCGCCGACAACCTCATCGCCGGGGCGCGGGCGATTCGTGACCGGGTGGCGCCGCCGCCACTTACGGCGATGAAGCCAGGCACGGTGACGCCTGCGCCCGTGCAGGCCACGCCGCCGAACGCGACCATCATCCGCACCATCGTCTATCGCCAGATCACCGACTTTCAGAACGGCGGCAGCGTCGGCAGCATTCACAACCTGAAGGTGAGCGCCGATGGCTCGAAGATCATCTTCCTCAGCGGACGCAAAGTCTTCACCGTAGATGTGACGGGGCAAAACCTGCGCGAAATTTATGACGCTCCGAATCCGGCCACCGACCTGGCCCCCGCGTGGGTAGACATCAGCGCCGATGGCTCGAAGGTGATTTGGGCGGCGCTTTCCGCGCGGACAATTTTCATTGCTAATGCGGATGGTAGCAATCGCCTCCCGCTCGCCCCCACATTTCAAAATCGCTTTGGCACGAATGAGGCGCTGAGCCTGCCCCTCAACCCGCGTCTCACCGCCGATGGCAGCCGCGTGTATTTCGCGCACGTCAGTTCGGTCGAAGTCTCTGGTTGCTACCGCATCAACGCGGACGGCACGGGACTGACCCGGCTGTTCAGCTATCAGCAGGTCTCGACCTTATTCGGCAAGGACGGCAGCGAATACAACGGCAATATCGCCTTCCGCGACGCGCTGGAGATTTCTGCTGACGGTTCACGGCTGGTCTTCGGCACGTACAATTTTCAGGCCGCAGGCCATGCCATCGCCTGGGACAGCGTCACCGGACTGCGCAAGCTCACAGACTTTCTGGGTGGCGTTAATGATGCCGGAATCAGCCTGAGCAGCGACGGCAGCAAAGTGACCGTGATCCGTCGCTTCCCGGATCGCGTGTCGGCAATGGCGATCAACTTCGACGGCGGCAATCTCCTCGAACTCGCGCGGCTCACGGGCGATGGCACGAAATTGTTCGGGATGCCGGGCAATGGCGCGCAAGTGCTGGCGAATATCGGCGCGGCGAACGGCAGTACCTTGCCGCTCATCAACACCGACGGCAGCGGGCAATTGGATTTAGTCGCGCTCGGCGATTGTGACGTTGATCCGTGGCGCGGAGCCGGTTCGGGGCTCTCCGGTTCGCTGGCCAGCGATGGGCGGCGCTTCGCATTTCGCACCGCGCCCGTAGGGCTTCCGCATCAACTCTGGGTCGCCGAGATCAATCCGGTTTCAGTCGGCGATGCGCCGGCGGTTTCTGAAGTGAACTTCAACCCGAATTATGTGACGGCGAATCAGGCGACTTCTTCGACGTTCACGCTGCGCGCTTCCGGCGGCGTGGGCGGATTGCGCAAGCGCACGTGCGGCAGCAGCTTCCGCAATGGAGTTTATGCCTTTCGCGCCGTGACGGGCGGCGTAGCTTTTGGCATCTCGCTCTTTGACGACGCCACGAACGGCGACCCGACAGCGAATGATGGCAGCTACACGCAGAACCGCGTTCTCAACGATCTGGCGTTGCCCGATGCCGTTAATCCATTCCAGATTCGCGCGAACGTCATCGCCAATTCCGTGCGCCAGATCACCGCCGTAGACGCGACACCGTTTTTCGTGCTGGCAACTGCGCCGAGCGGTTCCGGCCCGACCCTCACTTCCATCACGCCGTCGAGCGGCGCAGCCGGGATTCAGGTCAAACTCACCGGGACGGGCTTCGATCCTGTCGCGGCTAACAACATCGTACTCTTTGGCAATCGGCAGGCGGTCGTCAAAACCGCGACCAGCGACCGCACGATGCTCGAAGTCATCGTGCCGCCTGATCTGAGTCCCGGCGTGGTGGCCGTCACCGTGACGGTTGCCGCGCAGACGAGCAACGCGGTGAATTTTACCGTGACTGGCGATGCGACCTGCAACTTTACGATTTCTCCGACAAGCCAGAACTTTCCAGCCAGCGGCGGCAGCGGCAACGTCAATGTCACCGCCGCGCGCAGCGATTGCGCGTGGACGGCTACGAGCAACGCCGCATTCATCACGATCAATTCCGGCACGCCGGGCAGCGGCAATGGCGCGGTCAATTTTTCCGTCGCTGCCAACACGGGCGCAGCGCGCACCGGCACGATCACAATTGCCGGACTGACCTTCACCGTCACGCAGGACGCAGGCGCGACGACCTGCACCTATTCGATTGCGCCCACGTCACAAAGCTTCAATGCCAGCGGCGGCACGGGCAGCGTCAGCGTCACGACACAGCCCGGTTGCGCGTGGACAGCGACAAGCAACGCCGGATTCATCACGATCACTTCGGGCACGCCGGGCAATGGCAGTGGCACGTTGAATTATTCCGTCGCCGTCAACACCAGCACGTCACAGCGCAGCGGCACGATGACGATTGCCGGACAAACGTTCACCGTCAATCAATCCGGCGTGACTGCCGGAGCGCCGCTGATTCGGATTGAACCGACGACGCTCAGTTTCAATGTCGCGCGCGGACAAAGCGCGCTGGCCGCTGTTGCGCCGGACAGTCAGACGGAGCTGCCGCGCACACCGCAGGTTTACAACCGCAATGAACAGGAAGAAAAACGCGAAGAAGAAGGCGATCACGTCGAAGAGCGCCTGAACTGGTTTTACCGGCAGCGGCAATATCCGTTCGATCAAATCCCCGAACGCGCGCGCGAACATGCCATCGCGGAAAAAAATCAGGCGCGTGAACGGATGCAATTCGCCGGAACGGAATCCGCGACTGAAGCCGCCGCCGCGCAATGGACGCACATCGGCCCGTCCGTCACAACGAGCGGCGCGTGGGGCCGCGTGAGCGGGCGCGTGACTTCGATCATCGTGCATCCGACGAATCCGGGCATCGTCTACGTCAGCGGCGCGCAGGGCGGCGTCTGGCGCACGACCGATAACGGCGCAACGTGGATGGCGCTGACCGACGATCAGCCTTCGCTGGCGATGGGCGCGCTCGCGTTTGATCCGAACAATCCGAGCGTGATTTATGCCGGAACGGGCGAGCAGAATTTTTCGCTCGACAGTTATTACGGCAACGGCGTGCTGAAATCCGTGAACGGCGGCGTCACGTGGGCGGCGTTGGGCGCGGCGACCTTTGCGCGGCAAACCATCAGCCGCATCGTCGTCAGCCCGAGCAACAGTCAGGTTGTGTTTGCGGCGGCGAACGCCGGGCTGTATCGCAGCGCGGATGGCGGCACAACGTGGGCGCGCGTGCTGGCGGGCGTGGCGACCGATGTCATCGCTATGCCGGGCAGCGGCAGCGTCTTTTACAGCGCGATTCATTCGAGCGGCGTTTTCAAATCCACCGACGGCGGCGCGAACTGGACGAAGCTGACGACGGGTTTGCCCGCGAGCAACATTGGCCGCATTCATCTGACGATTTCGGTTGCTGCGCCGAATACTCTGCTCGCGTCGTTCACCGCGCGCGACAACAAACTCGAAGGCTTGTATCGCAGCGCGGATGCGGGCGCGAACTGGACGAAGCTCACGAACACGCCGAATGTTTTTGGCGGGCAGGGCTGGTACAACGTTTCGCTCGGCCTTCATCCGACGAACACGAACCTGATTTATTTCGGTGGCCTGTCGCTATGGCGTTCGACTGATGGCGGCGCGAACTGGGCGAACGTCAGCAATCCGCGCGATTACTTTCTCGACGTTCATCCCGATCAGCACGCGGTGGCCTTCAATCCGCAGAATCCATCGGTAATCTGGCTCGGTTGCGATGGC
>CAYWDW010000249.1:0-7397 GCA_964457105.1 uncultured Heliobacteriaceae bacterium | reverse complement strand
TGATGCGGTGGCGATTTCATCGGTCGTGCCGCCGCTGCACTTCACGCTTGAAAAGATGTCACAGGTCTATTTCGGGCGCGTGTCACTGTTCATTGATCACAGCGTTGACACCGGCATGGCGATTCGTTATTCGCCGCCGACCGATGTGGGCGCTGATCGCATCGTCAACAGCGTCGCGGCGATTGAACGTTATGGCGCGCCGTGCATCATCGTTGATTTCGGCACGGCGACGACGTTTGATGCCGTAACGGCTGATCGTGAATACATTGGCGGCGTGATTACGCCGGGCATCACGATTTCAGCCGAAGCGTTGTTTCAGCGCGCCGCGCGGTTGTACCGCGTTGAGATTCGCCGCCCCGAACAGATCATCGGGCAGCACACCATCGGCAGCGTGCAATCGGGTTTGTACTACGGTTACATCGGACTGGTTGACGGCATTCTCAAACGCATGATTGCGGAACTTGGCGATCACGTCCGCGTGATTGCGACGGGCGGGCTGGCGAAGCTGATCGGGCGCGGCTCGGAATACATCGAAGAGATTGATGAGAACCTGACGCTCGAAGGCCTGCGCCTGATTTATGAACGAAACAGAAGATAGTGGTCAGTGGTCCATTGTCCGTTGTCCATGGTCAGTTGTTTTTCCCTTGAAACAGGCGCTATCAGCCACTGACAACGGACTACTGACCTGACCACTGATTTCCGACAGCCGCCTTGAATTACTTCAATTATTTCACTGAAATCGAAGAAGAGTTTGTCAGGCGTCGCGGCAGCCATCTGCTGGTTTCGCCGCTCGACTGGTCGCTGATTGAAACCTGGCAGCAGCGCGGCATTCCGCTGCATGTCGTGTTGCGCGGCATCATCGCTTCGTTTGAGTCTTACGATCCGAAAGCGCGGCGCGGGCGCAAGGTCAATTCGCTCTTTTACTGTCAGCAGGAGGTCGAAGCCGGATTTTACGAATATCTGGAATCGCGCGTTGGCGGTCAGCGCACCGAAGCAGCGAATGGCGCGGAACAGGCCAGTGGCAGCGGCGCGATCAGCACGATCAGCGACAGCGGCGCGCCATTCTCGCGTGAATCAATCATTCAGTATCTGACCGATCAGCGCGAACATCTGGCGCGCATGGTGACGATTCACGAAGCTGACGCGCCGCTGTCTGAAACCTTTTCCCGCGCGGTGCGGCGGCTCAGTGAAATCATCGCTGATCTGAAAGCCGCGTCAGTCGTGCTGCACGAACGAATTGAAAGCGATCTGACGCTGGTTGAAGACCTGTTGCTCGAAGGTCTGAAGCAGAGCGCGGGCGCCGCCAGGCTTGATGAACTCAGGCGCGAAGGCGATCAGCAGTTGCGCGCTTATCGCAAGGGGATGGAAGCTGAGGTTTACGAACAGACCCGCAATAATTACATTGCGCGACGTTTGCGTGAGCAATCCCGCGTGCCACGACTCAGCCTCTTCTATTTATAACCTGACAGCGGCTGACCGAGGTGCTGGCACCGGTGAGTGATGATCCGCTTTCAGTAACCGGGTAATTTTTATGAGCATGGCCACGCCGACGGAAGAGACGTTTTCACTTCCGCTGAAAAGTCCGACTCAGGTCAGCCTCGGCCAGTCGCACGAGGTGACGATTGAGAAGCTGGTGTATGGCGGCGACGGGCTGGCGCACATCGGCACGCAGGCGATCTTTGTGCCGTTCGCAGCGCCCGGCGATCAGGTGCGCGTGCGCATTACCGAAGTCGAACGCAACTATGCGCGGGCGGTGATTGAAGAGATCATCGAGCCTTCGCCGACGCGGCGCACTCCGCCCTGCGCGCATTTCGGCGTCTGTGGCGGCTGTCAGTTGCAGCACCTCGATTACGCCGCACAGCTTGAAACCAAGGTGGCTTTCATCCGCGAATCGCTGCGCCGCGTGGGGCGGATTGACTGGAGCGATGACATCCCGATGCGCGCGGCGGCGGAGTTCGGCTATCGCTCACGCGCTGAAATCAAAGTGTCGCTCGACGCTGAAGGTCGGGCGCAGATCGGTTATTTCAGGGCCGGCACGCGCGAAGTTCACGAAGTCAGCGACTGTCCGATTCTGCTGCCTGCGGCGCGGCGCGAATTACAGCGACTGCACAGCGAGCCTCATCTGATTCCGCGCGATGCGACGCGCGTCTTTCTGACCGCAGGCGATGAATCGGTCATCGTTACGCCAGGCAGTGGAGCGAACAGTCGCGCGGCTGAACTTGACGCGCTCGGCACAGCGCATCAGCGCATTGCCGGAATTGATTACAGCTTCGGCGTGCGTTCGTTCTTTCAGGCCAACCGCCTGCTGGTCGAAGAACTCGTCAATGTCGCCATCGGTGACGCGCGCGGCAGACTCGCGGTTGATCTGTATGCCGGGGCCGGTTTGTTCGCGCTGCAACTGGCCGGGCGGTTCGAGCAGGTTTACGCCGTCGAAGGCAACCGCCTCGCGGCAGGTCACGGCCAGGCCAACGCCCGCGCCAATAACATTGGCAACGTTCGTTACGAAGCGATTTCGGTTGAAGCGTGGCTGAAATACAAGGCAGCGGCGGCAGGTCGGCCTGATCTGTTGCTGCTTGATCCGCCACGCGCAGGCGCAGGCGCGCAGGTCATCGAACGAATCGCCTCACTCGCGCCGCCGCAGATTACTTATGTGTCGTGCGACCCGGCCACGCTGGCGCGTGATCTGCGATTGCTGCTCAATCACCATTACCGGCTGACATCACTGACCGCGCTCGATCTGTTTCCTCAGACCTTTCACGTCGAGACGGTTGCCAGATTGATTTCAGATTGAGGATTGCAGCTTGCAGATTGAAAACGACTCGCCACGCTTCAATCTGAAGTCTGAAATCTGCAATCTTAAATTTTATGCCTCGTCGCCTCAGCTTCGGGCGGCTGACCACTCAGCAGCAGCCGCTGGTTTATCTCACTTCGGCCTTCATCTGCGGCCTGCTGGCGGCGCACTGGTTTTCTGTTTCAATGCGGCTCTGGCTCATCGCGGCGGTTAGTGTGTGGCTGACTGCGCTGGGGTGCTGGCTCGTGCGCTATGACACATGGCTGCTGACCGCGCTGCTGCTGACGGGTGGCGTCGCGTGCGGCGGCGTGTGGTGGCAGGTCAGCGAAGCGCGCGTCAGCGATCAGACGATCAGACGACTGCTGGAACGTGGTGAACTGCTGACGACTGAGCCGGTCGAATTGTGGGGCGTGCTGACAACAGTTCCCGAACTGGCTCCTGACCGTTTGTATTTGAGCCTTGAGGCTGAGCAGGCGGCAGCGCTGCGACAGGCGCGCACGGTCAGCGGGACGGTGCAGCTTGTCGTGTCGTTTCACGACGCTGAAGCGCGGGCTGAGTATGACGCGCTAGCGCTCGATTACGGCTCGCGGGTGCGCGTGTTCGTGAAGCTGATGAACGCGCACGGTTATCGCAATCCCGGCGCGCCTGATTTTGACGAGATGCTTGAGCAGCGCGGCTTCGATGCGTCAGCCTCGGTCAAAAGTCCGCTGCTGATTGAAAAGCTCGGTGACGATCAGCGGCGCGGCGGTTTGTCGCCGCTTGATCGAAGGCTGGGCCATCTGCGGGCGCGGGCGATTGCCATCATGCTGCGCAGTTTCAGGCAGCCGACTTCAGGCGTGCTGGTGGCGGCGCTGTTTGGCAACCGGCATTTTCTCGCGCGCGACACGGCTGAAGCGTTTCGTGACGGCGGCACGTTTCACCTGCTGGTTATTTCAGGGCTGCACGTGGCGCTGATCGCGGCGGTCGTGATGTTTTTGACCGCGCGGCTGAAAGCAGCGCGCTGGCTGCGTTACGGGCTGGTGCTGGCGCTGATGTGGAGTTATGCGCTGATGGTCGGAGCGCAGCCGTCGGTGACGCGCGCCGTGGTGATGCTGACGATGGCGCTGATGGCGCAACTGCTGTTTCGCGCAGCAGTCGGCGCCAACACGCTGGCGGCGGCGGCCCTGGCTTTGCTGATCTGGCAGCCGCGTGATGTTTTCAATCCTTCGCTGCACCTGTCATTTCTGACGGTGCTGATGATCGTGCTGGCCGCCGCGCCGCTGATGTCGCGCCTGAAACGCATCGGTGAATGGCAGCCGTCGGCGCTGACGCCCTGGCCGCCGCGCGCACGGCCCGCGCTGCGCTGGCTGGCTGAAGTTTTGTTCTGGGATGAAAAGGCTTTTCGAGCAGAGATGGAAAAAGCGCCGATTCATTACCGCCTTGAGAAAGCGCGGCTGGCCTGTTGGCTGAGTTTGTCGCGCACGGGTCGCGCGGCGCAGTGGTGTCTGGCTTCGATGACGGTCACGCTGCTGACCACGATCTGCGTGCAGGTCGGGCTGCTGCCGCTGATGATTGCGCACTTTCATCGCTTCTCGATTGTTTCGCCGCTGGCCAACGTGCTCGACAGCCTGCTGATGTTTGTGCTGATGATGGCAGGCGGCATCTGGCTTTTTATTTATGCCCTTCACGCCGGGCTGGCGCTGAAGCTCGCGGGCCTCATCAATGCGCTCGGCTCAGCGACGGTCAGCGCCGCCAATCCGCTTTCAGGCTGGCGCGGCGCAAGTGTGCGCATGCCTGATTACAGTCCGGTGATGGCAGGCATTCTTTATTCAAGCTATTTCGCGCTGATCCTGCTGCTGATTCTGGCACTGAACTGGTGGAACCCGCTCGCGCAGCGCGCCGACAGCCAAAGTGAAAGACGAAAGATCACGGGGCGTCGGCTGGTTTATGCGGCCATGGCGGTGCTGCTATTTCTGGCGGCGCTGCTGGTGTGGCATCCGGCGGGGCACGTTTATGAGCCGGGCCGGTTGAGCGTGACTTTTCTGGATGTCGGCCAGGGCGACGCCATGGTCATCAGCTTTCCGCGCGGCGCGGTGATGATGTTCGATGGCGGCGGGCAATTGCCATTGCGACCAGGCGATGACGACGATGGTGACGAAGAAGTATTCGTTGAAGACCGCATTGGCATTGGCGAAGCGGCGGTCGCGCCTTATCTGTGGCAGCGCGGCATCGGGCGGCTTGATCTGATTGCCGTCAGCCATTCTGACACCGATCATTCAGCAGGTTTCACTGATCTCGTGCGCAGCTTCAGCATCGGCGCGGCTTTGACGGGCATGATTCCGGCCTCTGATGAGCAGTTCGCGCCGCTGCAACAGGCGCTTGAGCGGGCCGGAGTGCCGCTGCGCGTGATGCAGCGCGGCGACAGTTTTGAACTTGACGGCGTGCGCGTCGCGGCGCTGGCTCCGTTTGCTGACGAAACGAATGCGCCGCGTTATGGCAACAATCAGTGCCTGGTGCTGCGGCTGAGTTATGGCGGCAGAAGTTTTCTGCTGACCGGCGACATTGAGCGACAGACCGAGGAACGATTACTGGCCGCCGGAGAAAACCTGCACGCGGATGTTTTGAAAGTCGCGCATCACGGTTCGCGCACTTCATCAATCGCCGCGTTCATCAGGGCCGCCGCGCCGCAATACGCCGTGATTTCGGTTGCAGCGCCGAGTCCGTTCGGGCATCCGCACGCCGAAGTGCTGGAGCGCTTGCAGCAGTCAGGCGCGCAGGTCCTGTCAACGAGCGCGTGCGGCGCAATCACGATTTCGACTGATGGTCAGGATTTGAAAGCGGAAACATTCGTCAGATGCGAATCAGCGAAGCAATCCGGCGATAAAGCTTTGCGCTCATCCGGTCAATGATGACGAGGTCCTGCGAGCGACGGAACGGCCCGTGTTTACGGCGGTGTTCGACGATGCGCGCGGCGAGCGTCGGGCCGACGCCCGGCAGGCGCGTCAGTTCAGCGGCTGAGGCGGTGTTGATGTTGATCTGTTCCTGCGCCCGCGCGGGTGAAAGCAGCAGACCGCAGGTCAGCAGCAGCAGGCCGCCGCGCCGTAACCAACCGGCAGCGCGCCGGCCTGACGGGGCGGCGGAAGTTCGATCTGAAATTTGAGCTGTGAGCTTTGAAATGGCGGTTTTCACTTCTTCTCTTTGAGGCGGATCTCAAACAGCTTCGGCCAGCGTTTGCCGGTCACGAACAGGCGCTGGTGCTGCGCATCGAAGGCAATGCCGTTGAGAACATCGTCAACTTCGTCAACGCGCTTGCCGGGCAGAATGCCGGTCAGATCAATCACGCCGAGCAGCCTGCCGTTTTTCGGATCAATTCTGATGATTTCGTCAGTCTGCCAGACGTTGGCGTAAATCTCGCCTCTGACATATTCGAGTTCGTTGATTTCGCGCAGGGGCCGCGACGTGTCGTTATCTTCAAAGACATTGATGGCGCGTTCGACCTTGAAGGTCTGCGGATCGAGAAACCGAATCTGATTGCTGCCGTCACTCAGAATCAGCGATGTGCCATCATCGGTCAGCCCCCAGCCTTCGCCGCTGTAAGTGAACTCGCCGGTTTTATGGAACGTGTTCAGATCGTAGATGAATCCTTTATGTTCCTTCCACGTCAACTGATAAAGTTTGCCCTTGAGCAGCGCCAGCCCTTCGGCAAAATAATCTTCCGGCACTTCGGTGCGCTTCAGCACCTTCCCGGTTTCCAGATCAACCTTGCGCAGGCTTGAATGGCCATATTGCCCGGCGCTTTCGTAAAGCGCGCCGTCGTGCCAGACCAGCCCCTGAGTGTAGGAAGCACTGTCGTGCGGATAGGTGTTGACGATTTCGTAAGTCCAGACCGGCAACCCGGCGCTGGTCGTGGCCGTGCTGCCGGTGCTTTCAGCCGGGGTCAGGGCAGGTGCGACTGAAGGAATCGAGTTGCTGCGGCAGGAAACAAGGAATGACATAAAAAGCAAAAACCAGAGCATCATTTTCGTTCTCATTATTTCAGCCCGTAAATTTTCAGATGAAATTCGTGGTTGGCAATGGCCGGGCCTTCAGGGGCGCGGCGGGCGAAGTTGATCGCTTCCTCGAAAATCATCGGAATGCCACCCCGCACGGTCGGCAGCCCGTAATGGCGATTGGTCAGAATTGCCTTCAGGCGCGGACTCGGCACCGCCGTCACGCCATACCGCAGCGAGATGATCGGCAGTTCCGGCAGGCGCGCCGGATTGATCAGTTCAATGGCGTCATCGTAAAGGTGAATGCGCGCGTGATGGCTCGGCGCATTCCAGTCACGATGAACCAGCAGGTTGGTCACCGCTTCAATCAGCACGCCGCGATGATAGTTAGCGCGCGCCACCGAAAAATGCGGCTCGGTTTCAGAATGGTCCGCTGACTGTAATGAACGGCGCGCCGGGCGTTCATCCCACAAATCAGCATAACGGCTGATAAAGCTCAGGCTGCCTTCAAAAAGCTGAAACAGATTACCCCGCAGGTGCAGCCGTTCGACCACCGGATGATGCTGACCGGCGGCCACAGCGGATGGCCCGCTGAAGCGCGTCAGCGTGAGTTCGGCCTGTGGCAGCAGGGCGGCGAC
>CAYWDW010000248.1:0-7411 GCA_964457105.1 uncultured Heliobacteriaceae bacterium | reverse complement strand
TTGAGCGTGGCGAGCCAGGCGCGGATCAGGGCGACGCCTTCCTGATGCACGACGCTGCGCCCGATTTCGGGCATCATCTCCTTGGGGCGGGTGGACGAAAGCCGAAAGAGCAGAATTGATTCGTCAGGCCTGCCGGGCACGACATCGTACTGATGACCGCCGGAATGTCCGGCAGAGTTGGGCATCTTGCAGGTGCCGAATTTTTTCGGATCGGTTTCATTGATGCCGAGCCACAACCCCGAAGACGCAGCGCCGCCGACGGCCTGGTGACAGTGCGCGCAGTTGTTGTCGAGGTAAGCGCGGGCGCGCGCTTCGAGCGTGCCGGTTGACGGGTCATTCCAGACGGCGACTTTCGGCGCCTTGTCGGGCGACGGCGCGCCTTGCAGATAACCAATCTTCATCCAGTGCGCGAGCTGGTTATCCGTGCCTTCGGCATACGGATAATCGCGGTTCAGGTTGCGCGCTTTCGGGCCGATGGGCAGCAGCCGTCTGGCCTGGTCGTGGCACTGGCTGCATTCGTTGGCGTTCGGAATGACGTAAGTGAAAGTGCGCTTCACTCCGGCCTTGTCAGCCCAGGTGATTTCCTGCGGGCTGGCCGCGCGTTCAAGCGTGGCTTCGGTCTGATCGGCGTTCCAGACGTAAGGCAGCGCAACCCAGCCGGCGGTGGCGTGAACGAGCAGGCGCGTTTCAACCAGGCGTTCTTTGCCTGATCCGTCAGCAACAGGAAAGGCAAACGACTTGGCCAGAATTGTGCCGACCGGAAAATCGAACGACTGGTCTTCGCTGTACTGTGCCGCCGCGCCTGCGGGCATCCAGACAAAGCGGTACTTGCTGGCGTAATCAGAAAAAAGCGGCGTGTTCAGATCGTAAGGAACGACACCCTTGTTGGGCTTGAGCGGCGCGCCGCCCGGCGTGAACAACTGCCATTGCGACAGCTTTGCCGGAAACGGCTCGGCCACAAATGACATCACGCCATCCGGCCTCGCCACCCGGCAGGTCGCACTCAGCAGCAGGAGCGCGAGAATGACCGCCGCCGCGCGCGCGCTTTGTCCGGTGTTCATTGCGCGCCTCCGGCTTTGGGCGCCGCGTCAGATGCGCCTGATTGCGGCAGCGTGACGACGGCAAGCGCGGGCAGCGAACACTGATGCTTCTTCAGATCGCGGCTGATGTTTTTGAATTTGTTCGCCGCGTCGAAGTTCGCAAAGGTCACCGCGCCGTTATTTTCCAGGCAGATTTTCGCATCGGCCAGGGCGCCGGGTTTGCCGTCCTTCGGTTCGATTACGCCGTCATAAAGAATATCGGGCATCGGCTTGCCGACGGCTTTCACCAGGGCGACAACGCCTGCCAGGCGCGTGTCAGGATTCTTTCCGCCGCCCGAAATTTCATTGTTGTGAACATAGACATTCGCCACAAACGGATCGTAGCGCGCATCCTTGATCGGTTCAGAAATGGCGCTGAGGTAACCGAGGATGTGCAGGTTGGCGGTGTTGTTGTCTTTGATTTCGTTGTTGAAGATCTCAACGTTTTTGATTGCCATCACCGACACGCCCAGGCCCGCCGGCAGGTTGTAAACGGTGGCGCTTTTCGGCGCGACATTCGGCGCGTTGTTGGCGATGATTTTGTTGTTGTAAACGCGCACGCGCTCGCCGCCCTGCACCGGCAGGTCAGGCAGGTTGAAAACGAGAATGCCGCCGGAATTGCCGGTTGACACGTTGTCATAAACGTCAACGTTTTTGCAGTTCTCGACCTCCATCCCGGCGACGTTACCTTCGGCTTTGTTGCGGCGCATGATCGCGTTGTCTGACTGCCCCAGGTAAAAACCCGCGTCCGAAGCGCCTTTGACGTATGAATCCTCAATCAGCACGTTTTTGCTGGTCACGGGGTAAATGCCGTAAGGCCCGTTCTGTTCGCTCAGCGGCCCCGTCCATTCCACGCGCACGCGGCGAATGGTGGCGTTGATTGCGCCTTCGATCTTCAGGCCGTCACCGGCGGCGTCTTCGATGGCGAGGTCTTCGATGGTGAAGTCATTCGCCCTGACGAGCAGACCGGCTGAACCGGCTTTCTGGCCCTTGAATGACAGCACGGTTTTGTTCATCCCTTTGCCGCGAAGCGTCAGGTTGTTGACGTTGTTCGAGAGCGTGTTGTCGAACTGAAACTTTCCTTCGGGCAATTCGATCACGCTGCCGGGCTTCGCGGTAATCAGCGCTTCCTGCAACTTCTTCAGGTCAGTCACTGCCGACTTTGCAGCCGGAGCCGTTTCGTTTGAAGGAGCCGCACAGGAACCGAGCAGCCCGCACAGCAGCGTAAACAACGCGAACCTCACACAATGTCTTTCCATAATTTTCTCTCTCCGGTGTTGATGACAGAGCAAGTGAATTCTTCAGGTGCCTGGAATCAGGAATTACAAAATTGCAGTCTGAGCAGGGCATTTCACTGCTCCCTTTTTCTCTGACGGTTTGGTTACTCCGCGCCGACCTTTGTGTAAACCGCGCTGCCCAGGCGCACCTTATTTTCTGCCAAAGCGAACACGTGTTTCGGTGACGACCACAAACCGATCCGGCAATTTGTCCGCATAGTTTTCCAGCAGACGGCTCAGCACTGCGATCTTGCCAGGCGCCCGATTATTTGAGAGGCGGAGAAAGATAACTCCGCAGTGAGGATGTTTCTCCCGATAAACTGTTTCCCCGAAGTCCTTATCGTTCGTAATCAGAATCCGGTTTTCATTGAAGGCCTTTTCAAGAATCATTTCGTCGGTGGCTCCACGCGATTCTTCATAAACTGAGAAGACATCGTGGCCCTGAGCGCGCAACCACTGCGCCAGTCCCGGCCCTGTGCATTCATCAACAAGGAACCGCATTCAGGCAGCCTCTGTCGTCAATGGCATGATTTCAGTTTCGCTCAGGGATTTGGTGGCAAACAGAAAGCAGGCCTGCAGGTCTGCGGGAGTCAGGCCGTCGTATTCTTCCAGAATTTCTTCCGGCGTCGCTCCCTGCGCGAGCAACCCCAGAATATATTCAACCGTCAGGCGAGTGCCTTTGATCACAGGTTTGCCAACCATGACCTCTGGATTCAGGGTAATCCGCTCAAGTAACTGCTGCTCCGTCATGCTTCAAACCTCCAGACCGATAATTGCACAAGCCATGATTACTTCGCCCCGACCTTTGTGTAAACCGCGCTGCCCAGGCGAACGGCCTGCCGTCTTCGGACAATTCTTCAGTGGCAGGCTTCAAAGAGTCCGGCTGCGCCCTGGCCGCCGCCGATGCACATCGTCACGACTCCGTATTTAGCGCGACGCCTGAGCATTTCATTGGCCAGCGTGCCGACCATGCGGGAGCCGGTCATGCCGAACGGATGACCGATGGAAATTGAACCGCCGTTGACGTTGAGTTTCGCCGGGTCAATGCCCAGGCGGTCGCGGCAGTAGATTACCTGCACGGCGAACGCTTCGTTGAGTTCCCACAAATCAATCTCGTCAACCGTCAGCCCCTGGCGTTTGAGCAGCTTCGGCACGGCAAAGACCGGGCCGATGCCCATTTCATCCGGCTCGCATCCGGCAACGGCGAAGCCGCGAAAGATCAGTTTTGGTTTGAGGCCCAGGGCTTCAGCGCGTTCACGCGACACGAGCAGTGTGGCCGCAGCGCCGTCTGAAAGCTGAGAAGAATTTCCCGCCGTCACAGTGCCCTGCCCGCTGTGCGGATCAAAGTGCGGCTTGAGCGCAAGCAGGCCTGCCAGCGTGGTGTCGGGCCGGTTGCATTCATCGCCTGCGCACAGGTGATCTTCGCGGCTGACGACTTCGCCGGACTTTTTATCAATGATGCCGCGCGTGACTTTGATCGGCACGATTTCATCTTTGAAAAAACCTGCGGCCTGCGCGCGGGCTGTGCGCTGCTGACTCGCCAGCGCATATTCATCCTGAACTTCGCGGCTGATGCCGTAACGTTTGGCCACGACTTCAGCCGTGTCACCCATGACCATATAAATGCCGGGGTAATGATCCTTCACCCAGGGATGCGGCTGTGCATCGCGGCCCAGCATCGTGATGCTTTCAACGCCGCCGCCAATCGCGGCTTCAGCGCCGCCGACGATAATCTGATGCGCCGCCATCGCCACCGCCTGCAGCCCCGATGAACAGAAACGATTGACCGTCGTCGCCGCGACTGACACCGGCAATCCGGCCAGCAGCGCCGCAACCCGCGCCACGTTCTGCCCCTGAAACCCGCATGGATAGCCCGCGCCGACAATGACATCTTCGATTTCAGCCGCCTCAAGCTGCGGCGCCCTGGCGACGACCTGTTTGATCGCGTGCGCCAGCAGATCATCCGGGCGCGTCAGGTTGAATGAACCGCGAAACGATTTCGCCAGCGGGGTGCGCACACTGTCAACGACAACCGCCTCTCTCATTGGTGATCTTCCTTTTCAGATGAAATAGTCCGCCACGAATGAACACCAATTTTCACGAACATCTTTCAGCCGGTACAGTACCGGGAGCGTTAGCGACCGGGTGCTTGCGGAGCAGGCGCTTTCGAGAACACCCGGTCGCTAACGCTCCCGGTACTGATCCACAGCAGATTCCGCACACGCAATTGCAATC
Source organism: uncultured Heliobacteriaceae bacterium (assembly GCA_964457105.1). Taxonomy (GTDB): domain Bacteria; phylum Acidobacteriota; class Blastocatellia; order RBC074; family RBC074; genus DASRDU01. The sequence continues at coordinate 2,820 of CAYWDW010000248.1, read as the reverse complement.
CACTGTGAGTTCCTGTTCGTGAAAATTCGTGCCCATTCGTGGCTGCCTTTTCCGAGTTCGGAGTTACAGATAAACCCGGCTGATCCACTCCGCGATCAGGCAGGGTTTGGCTGCGCCTGCGCGTTCGATGGTGACTTCCCAGGTCATCTGACCGCCGCCGGGAATGTCGTCAAATGATTTCAGCACGAAATGCGCGCGAAGGCTGGAACCGGCAGGCACGGCGTCAGTGAACCGCACGCGGTTGAGTCCGTAATTGATGCCCATTTTCGGCGGCTGCGTAATGACGAAGGCTTCGTGCATCAGCATCGGCAGCAGCGAAAGCGTCAGAAAGCCGTGCGCAATGGTCGTGTGATAAGGCGATTGCTCACGGGCGCGGTCAACGTCCACGTGAATCCACTGATGATCGCCGGTCGCTTCAGCAAACTGATTGATGCGTTCCTGCGAAACCTCGAACCAGTCAGTCACAGCCACTTCCTGACCGGCCATCTGCCGCAACTGATCGTAACTTTCAAGCTCTCTGACGGGCATAATTTCTCCGCGCAGCGAAACATTTTATTTGCGGGTCAGCCGGGCCTGCGGGCGCAGCAATCCGCCAGATACGATTTTGATCATCTCGTCCGTCACCTGTCGGCTCGACAATTCGCCGTCCGGGCGATACCACCGCGACAGCCAGAGCAATGAGCCGAACAGCGCGAAGGCGGCGACGGTCACATCAACATCCCTGAGTTTGCCTGCGGCCTGCAACTGCCGCAGCGTGTCGCGCAGCAGGTCGAGGTAAACGCGCTTGCGTTGCAGAATCCGGCGACGCTGCGCCTGCGTCAGGCCGGCAATCTCTTCGTTGACGATGGTCAGCGGGTTGTAACCGGCATCGGTGCTGCCTTTCATAATGATGCCCGCGTGCCGGGTGATGATCGCGCGCAATCTTTCTTCGGCGTCAGTGATGGCGCTGGCCGGAGCGATGACTTCGCGTTCGAGCAGATCCATGCCGAAATTGATGATGGCGTAAAGCAGTTCCTGCTTGCCTTTGACGTAATGATAAATGCCGGCCTTGGTGATGCCGACGGCTTCGGCAATGTCGTTCATCGAAGCGGCGTCATAACCCTTTTCACAGAAAAGCTGTGCCGCGACGTAATAGATTTGATTCAGCCGACTCTGCTCGTTCGACTCGGCCACTCGCTTTTGTGCTTTCATACTGCGCCCGACTCACGGACCGGTCATTTGCTTCGGGAAGAGGAAAGATTTGGTGCTGGTCTTCAGCTCAGCCTGTGGCTGACCAACCGTCCGGTAAAATCTACGGACCACGGGCCGGGCAGTCAAGACTGACGGCAACACGCATTCAGCAACTCAGCGAACGCAGACCTCAGCCATCACCAGAACAGCGAGATGACTGCAGCACACGAAAATAACGAAACAGACGAAAGCATCCGCAGTCCTGCTGACTTTCGTCTGTTCCGTTATTTCCGTCTGTTCCGTCATCTCGCTTCTGCTTTCTTTCTCAGATCGTCAGCACCACCTTGCCTGAGGTCTGACGACCAGCGAGGGCGCGCATCGCTGCCGGAGCTTCGGCCAGCGGCCATTGTGCAGTCACGACAGGTTTGATCTGCCCGGCTTCATACATCGCCAGCAGCGCGGCCTGCGCCTGCTGAAAGTATGCGGGATGGCGTTCGACATAGCCGCCCCAGAAGACGCCGACGACGGACATATCCTTGAGCAGAATTCGATTGGCTGCGATTGACGGAATCGTGCCACCGGCAAAGCCGACGACCAGCAACCGGCCTTCGGGCGCGATGCACTTTGTCGAAAGGTCAAAGACTGCGCCGCCCACCGGGTCATAGATCACATCGGCCCCGCGCCCCGTCAGCTTTCTGACCTGATCGGCCCAGTCGGCGTCACCATAATTGAGCGCGTGCTGAGCGCCCTGCGACCGGCAGAAATCGAGTTTCTCCGGGCTGCCTGCGGTGGCAATCACCCGCGCACCCATTGCCCGGCCAAGCTGCATCGCGGCAACTCCCACACCGCCCGCCGCCGCATGCACCAGCAGCCATTCGCCCGGCTGCAACTGCGCCCGGTCTTTGAGCGCAAAATACGAAGTCTGATAGACCACCGTCATCGCCGCGCCTTCAGCAAAGCTCATCGCCGCCGGCAGTCGAAAGGTTTTCGCCGCCGGAGCGAGCGAGCATTCAGCATAACCGCCCGATGAAGCCAGCGCCTGCACGCGGTCGCCAGGGGCAAACTGCGTGACCTCGGCGCCGACAGCTTCGACGATTCCGGCGACTTCATTGCCCGGCGTAAAGGGCAGCGGTGGCCGCACCTGATATTTCCCCTGCACCATCAGGATGTCGTAAAAATTCAGCGCCGCCGCGTGATTGCGAATCAGCACTTCACACGGTCCCGGCGCAGGCGCAGGCACTTCGCTCAACTGCATCTGCTCAGGTTCACACCAGTCACTGACTTGCCAGGCTTTCATGATTTTCTCTCCGGCCTGATGTTCGACAAGCATCAATTACGAAAAAGACAGCGGCATTATTCACTGAGTTCGGCAGCGCCTGACGGCTGGCGCTTTCACTGCATTTACCTGATTCCGGCCTGCAGACAATGCGGCAGAAGCTACCGCTAAAGTCATCACTCGTCAAGCAGCACAGGCCGTCAGGGTGTGCGAAGTCAAAGTGGTCACCTGGCAGTGAAGCAGTCTCGCAGACTGCCCTGAACGGGCAATGGCATTGAGTTAAGCGATGAACAAGCAGGCAGAGAGATGACGGAACAAACGGAAATAACGAAACACACGGAAACACAACTGACCAGCGTCAGAAACTTTCCGTG
>CAYWDW010000247.1:0-7414 GCA_964457105.1 uncultured Heliobacteriaceae bacterium | reverse complement strand
CTGCCGTCGGCTTCGACGCTGGCGGAACTGGGAAAGGAACTTGCTGCTCGTCAGCCTGCGCCGAAGATGCTGGCCGTTTTTGCTGATCCGGTCTTCAGCCTCAACGATGAACGCTGCAAAGGCCGCAGCAAAGGCGTCAGCGTCGGCAGGCAGGCGGTCGCTGCGGGCAAAGCGCGCAGCATCGAACACGAAGACGCCAGCCAGGTGAAATTTGCGGCTGGCAGCCTGATGATTTCGCGGCTGCCTTACACGCGCCAGGAGGCCGATCAGATTCTGGCCCTCGTGCCTGCCACCGCCAGCCTGCGGGCAGTTGATTTCAAAGCCAGCCGCGCGACTGCCATCAACGGCGATCTCGGACAGTATCGCTACCTGCACTTTGCCACGCACGGCTGGCTTGACAGTGAACAGCCGGGTTTGTCGGCGCTGGTGCTGTCGCTGGTTGACGAGCAGGGCCGCCGGCAGGACGGTTTTCTGCGCGCCAGTGATATTTACAATCTGAAGCTGCCGGCTGAACTCGTCGTGCTGAGCGCGTGTCAGACGGGCCTGGGCAAAGAGGTCAGAGGCGAAGGCCTCGTCGGACTGACACGCGGCTTTATGTATGCCGGTGCGGCCAGAGTCATCGTCAGTTTGTGGAATGTGAACGATCAGGCGACCGCCGACCTGATGACGAAGTTTTACCGGAAGATGCTCCGGGATGGCGCGCGCCCGGCAGCAGCCCTGCGCGCCGCTCAGATTGAAATGTGGCAGCAGCCGCAGTGGCAGTCACCCTATTACTGGGCCGCGTTTGTCATCCAGGGCGAATGGCAGTAACCGCCTGCTTCCAGGGGGCAGCCAGTGATTTTCAGGATGAGCTACTGATAGACGACGAAGAAATCGTTGTGGAGAAAATCGAATTTCGCGGTGCGTTTATACCCGGCGGCCTTCATCCAGCCGTCCAGATCGTCGAGCGTGTATCTCAGCTTCTCGTGCCCGGCGGGCCAGTCATTCGTGAAATCAATGATCGCAATGCGCCCGTCAGGCCGCAGGTAGCGTTTCAGATTTTTCAGATATGCCGACTGATTCTGAATGTGGTGCAGCGTGTCAATGATGGCGATCAGATCAACCGGCGCGGGCAGCTTCGGGTCAGCCTCAGTGCCGAGCACCGTGCGGATGTTTGAAAGCTTCTGTTCCTGCGCGGTCTTTTCGATGTGTTTGAGCAGGTCGGGGTCAATGTCAATCGCGTAAACGATGCCTGTGCCCGCCAGCTTTGCAGCCATGGGTCGCGTGAACAGCCCTGAGCCTGCGCCGAGGTCGGCAATCTTCTGACCTGGTTTGATCTTCAGCGCGGCGATCACGCGATCAACCTGAAGTTCACTGATGCGGCGTTCTGATTCCAGCAGTTTGACATATTCGTCAGGCGTGCGATTGCCGCGCGACTGCCCCGCTGGCGGCTGCTGCGCGAATGCAGGAATGACGAGCAGGGCGAGCAGAATAATGCCCGGTTTTTTCATGATGATTTCTCCGTCTGTAACGCTTCGTGATCTTCGCTCAGCCAGCCGCGACGCCGGGCAATGAAATAGACTCCGACGCCGGCCAGCACGGTCAGCAGCGCGGCGCCCGTCGGCCAGGGGTCTTCTCTCAGCCCATGCACAAAGGCGATCAGCGTCATCAGCAGGTAAATGGCCGGAGTGACCGGATAACCCGGCGTCAGAAAAACATGCGGCGGGTGATCCTGTGACCTGCGCCGGATGAGATACAGGGCGGCGACGGCCAGGCCGGTGAACAATAACAGCGCCGAACCGGCATAGATCAGCAGCGCCTTGAAGGCTCCGGTCAGCGCAAGCAGCATCGCCACCAACGCCTGCGTGAACAGCGCCATCATGGGCGTGCCGGTGCGCCGGTGCAGATTGCCAAAGGCCGAATGCGCCAGCCCGTCGCGCGCCATCGCATAATAAACACGCGGCCCGGCAGCGATCATCGCGCTGACTGAGCCGATGATGGTCAGCGCAATGATGGAACTGACGATCTGCGCGCCACCAGGCCCGAACAGGCGTTGCGCGGCATCGTCTCCGACGGCAATGCTGGCCTGCCACGAATCGGCGGGGATGGCATACAGGAACAGCACATTGAGCGCAAGATACAACACGCCGACTGCCAGCGTGCCGCCAATCAGCGCGCGCGGCAGCGTGTGGCGCGGGTTGACGACTTCACCGGCCAGGTAAGCCGCCGCATTCCAGCCGCTGTAAGCAAAGCTGACCTGAATCAGCGCAATCCACCACGTCCCGGTTGACGGTGAACCATGGGCCACGCCGCTCCATTCGCCGCGCCCGCTGCCGATTCCGGCCACGACCAGCAGCACGACCGCGCCGATGACTGACCCGGCAATCAGCGTTTGCAGCTTGCCGCTCGGGCGCACGCCGCTCGAATGAAACAGCGTCAACAGCCCGATCATCAGCGCCGCTGCCGCCGCGCCGAGCGTGATCTGCCACCCGCCCACTGAAAGCAGCACGACATTCGGATCAAAGCCCGGCAGCACCTTGCCCGCATAGGCCGAAGCGCCCAGCGCCGCCGCCGCAATCGCCGCCGCAAAGCCGACAAAGAATGAAATCCAGCCGCTCAGAAAACCGCACAGCCGACCATAGATGCGCGTCAGGTAATGATATTCGCCTCCGGCTTCGGGCATGCGCGTGGCCAGTTCGGCATAACAAAGCGCGCCGCACAGCGCCAGACCCGCGCCGGTCATCCACACCGCGAGCGCCGACAACCCGTTGCCCGTCGCCATGCGCACAAAAGCCGGCACCGTAAAAATGCCGGTGCCGACCATATTGGTGACGACAAAAGCCGCCGCGCCCCAGGTTCCGAGCGCGCGCCGCAACACGGTCACTCGCATGCTGCCGGTCGGTGTTACTTCGATGGTGGCTGATTTGTCGGACATTCGGTACTCCTTTGCCGGATGGTCGAGTCCCGTGCACTATACAACGGCAGCCGCATCCCAGTCACCCGGATGTTTTGTGCCGCTCGCAGCCTTTCTGAAAACGCTCAACACTGATGGCTTTCCTGATTGACACCAGCATCTTTGTCAGAGCCGCCAGCAAAAACGAACCACTACTCGCCGATCAGTTTGTGATACCGGCCCATCCAGTAGGGCAGCAGAAAGTATGCGCCGTCATCTTCGCTGCGTCCGCCGTTGCCGCCGTCAGGGTTGTACGGGTTGCCGTTCCATTTCGTCATCGGCAGTTCATCGTAAGGCAGCACGACGAGCGACTGTTTGCGGTTGAAGCGGTCACTCATCGGGTCAAAGGTGACATCGAATCGGTGCGAATTGGTGACCGTCCATTCAATCAGTTCCAGCGGAATCTGCTGCAAAGTCAGCACTGCTTCAGCGCGGTCGAAATCCTGGCTGCCGCTGCCTGCCGCATAGATAAAATTCCAGAGCGGATTGCGTTCAGGCCGTTCGATCTGCCAGCTTCGTTCGAGGCTTTGCAGATAAACCTCGCGCAGCTTCGGATCGGTTTCATAACTGAGCAGCGGGTAATAAGACAGAAAGGCCAGTTCATCGTCGGAATGATTGATGTGACCTGGAACCATGATCTTCTGATTGCGCGTCAGCAGGTGATAATGATGTTTTGTCAGCAACTCGTCGTAAGCCGCCTGATACCGCGCCCGCTTCTGCGCGTCAGCCGTCAGATGCATTGCCACGCGCAGGTGCGCGAGGATGTGCAGCGCGCGCAGGCCCGTTTCATCCGGGTCATCCCAGATTTCACCCGGCCCCCAGAAACCCCAGCGCGTGCGTTTGCCGTCAACATCAATCAACTGATAGTTGTTGTCCAGAATGTGCGTCGTCACGCGATCAGAGAGCGCGCTGATCTGCCGCTTTTCATGTTCGTCCGCGACCAGGTCGTAATAGATCGGCCAGACGAAATAATGCCCGACGATTTCATCCGATGACGTATCGCCCTTCCAGCGCCACTGCCCGTCCGGCGTCGTGTGCCATTCGCCATCCTGCGGCTGAATGTCTTCGCCGATTCTGATGAACGAGCGGGCAGGGAAGCCCGGCAGGCCGGTCATGGCTTCAAGGCGAATCAGCGCCTGCATCCCCTGCCGCGCAAATTCACGCGCTTCGGCTTCGCCTGTGACCTTGTAGCGAAAGCATTCCGCCGCGACATACATTGCCGTCCACAAACCGTCGTTGTCACTCGACACGGTTTTATTGCTGCGCAGGTCGCCGGGCACGCGCAGCAGCGAATCCGCCGTCAGCCCGTGCCGCACGTGCCGGGCGCGCACGCGCGCTTCAAAATGCTTCGCCTTGTCAGCGAGCGTCATCGCTTTGTATTCGATGCGGCTGAATCCTTTGGGCGTTTCAATCCAGATGACACCGTGTTTTTCAAGCCCGATGCCGGTGACGTGATCGTCCGGCAGCCAGCGCTGACCGGCCAGGTAACTAACGGCCTGCGTCAGTTCATTGAACACGACAAAGCCGCAGGTTGTGCCGATCAGCATGACTGAAGGCTGATCTTCGACCAGCACTGTGACTTCAGGGCAGGGCAACTGCGCCAGTGTCGGATATGGCCGCAGCGTGCCATCGGGCAGCCGCTGAACAATGCCACTGTCTGAGCCGATCAACTGACCGCCGCCAAAGCTGATGCTGCGCGCCCGACTGATGTTGACTTTGCCCTGCGTGAGCTTTTTGAACTCAGGCTCTGAATGAGTGGTGCGCACTTTCTGCCACCAGCGGTCTTCTTTGGGGCTGGTTTGCTGCGCCACCGCATTCGTGGAAACAAAAACACAAAGCCACAGCAGGAGCATCAGTCCTTTCATCAGGCGACGTGTCGGCTGCGGTCGGCTCGCGGTCAGACTTTCGTTGTGCAGTTCATTCGTGAACATTGGCGTGAATTCGTGGCGGCTCATTTTGTTTATGTCTGCAATCCGCCGTTCGGGCTGATCGTCTGACCGATGATGTAGCCTGACTCCGCGCTGGCCAGAAAGAGCGCGACGGCGGCGATGTCTTCGGGCGCTCCGATGCGTCCGAGCGGGATGGTCGTCACGATCAGATCGCGCATCTCCGGCGGCAGGTTTTCGAGAATCGGCGTTTCGACCCAGCCGGGCGCGATGCAGTTGACGCGAATGCCGCAGCGCGCCACTTCCTGCGCGACGCCTTTGGTGAAGCCGATGATGCCGGCTTTGGCCGCCGTGTATGAAGCTCCGCCCGGCAGCCCGCGCAATCCGGCGACCGAGCCGATGTTGATGATGGCGCCGCCTGATGCTTGTGCCAGCAGGCGTTTGATGGCTTCGCGCGTGCAGTAAAAAGTTCCGTTCAGATGCGTGGCGATAATGGCGTCCCACATCTCATCGGTCATTTCGTGAACCGGCGTCAGCGTGCCGCCCTGACCGGCATTGTTGACGAGGATATCAACCGGCCAGCCGCGATCATCAACGGCCTGAAAAAGCTGCGTGACGGCGGCGACATTGCCGACATCGGCGGTGACGGCGAAGGCTTCGACGCCCTGCGCGTGAACCAGGGCGATGGTCTCTTCATTCTTCGCGTCGTTGATGTCAGCGGCCACGATGCGCGCGCCTTCGGCGGCAAAACGCAGCGCCATTGCGCGACCCAGGCCCGAAGCGGCTCCGGTGATGACTGCCACTTTATCCTTAAGTTTCATCTCTGTTTTTCTCCAGTTGGGATTTGATTTGTTGCAGGGCACCGCACAGAAAGCTGACTTCCTGATCGCTCAATCCGGCGTGCAGCAGGCTGTGCCGCAGCTTGCGCGTTCTGACCGGCTCGTTGCCGGGCAGCAGAAAGCCCGACAGCCGCAGCACTTCGATCATCAGCCGCAAGCTGGTTTCGATTGCGCCTGCCGTTGCCGAATCAGTGTCGGCCTGCGCGCCGCTTGGATGTTCACCGCGCCGGAGTTCATAACAGCAGATGGCGACCGCCTGGCCGAGATTCATCGAAGGGCAGTCAGGCTGCGTCGGAATGCTCATGACGCGCTGACAAAAGCTCAGGTCGTCACTGGTCAGGCCGTGCTTTTCAGAACCAAAGACGAGCGCGAGCCGGTGATTTGTTGCGCTCAGTTCCTGCTGCAAATCAACCGGCGTGAAAAGCGGCTGCTTCCATTCAAGGCGCCTGCGGTCAGCGGTGCCGACAACCAGCGTGCAGTCAGCGACGGCTTCGGCCAGCGTCGCGCAGACTCGCGCTGAACTCAGCACGTCGGTCGCATTGACTGCGGAAACAGCTTCAGTCCAGACCGGAGCGTAAGGCGCGACAACGGCCAGTTCGGTCAAGCCGAAATTTTTCATCGCCCGCGCCGCCGCGCCAATGTTGTTCGGATCGCGCGGGCGCGACAGCACAATTCTGCACGCAAGCATAAGGCGAAGTTTCACACCGGCTGCGCTCCCGGTGGGTTAAGGCTTCCACGTGCCTTTCGCCACTGCCGGAATGAATTTGTCCAGGTTCTTTGGTTTGAACTCGACGGTGCGTTCCTGCTCGGCGCTCAGGTAAGCGGTCATCAGCAGTTCAGTGACTTCGAGGCCGTCATAGACTCCGACTTCGGGCTGAACGCCGTCCAGAAAACAGTTCACGAAATAACGGTTCTCGCCTTCGTAGCCGTAATCAGCCGTTTCATTCGCCACGACGGGCATCAGTCCCTGTTCGGCGTTCTGCTTTTCAACCAGGTCTTCGCCTGCCGCGCCCTGCACTTCGCGGCTGAAGAAAAGTTTGAGGCCGCTCTCCAGCGTGTTGACGCTCATCGAATATTCAGGGCCGAGCAGTTCAGTGCTCAGGCGCAGCCCCGCGCCGACGAAACTCCACGAAGTCGTGACTTCGGCAATCAGCGGCAGGCCCTTGTCGTCAACATACTGAATCGTCGCGCGGGCGAAGTCTTCAGACGGGCGCGTGAGGTAATCAACCTGGCGGCCCATCCGTTTTTTGAGCAGCTTTGCATACTCAGGCCGCGACCATTTGAGCGAAGCGATGGTGGCCGAGACCTTGACCGGGCGAATGCTGTGACGCGGCTTGCCGGGTTCGGTCAGCAGGAAGCGGGCGACTTCGACGCTGTGGCACATCATATCGTTGAGCACGCCGCCGCCCTGCAAATCGCCCTGCCAGAACCAGGGCATATGCGGGCCGCTGTGTTCTTCAGCCGAGCGGGCCAGATACGGGCGTCCGGTCAGGGCTGCCGCGCGTCGCCAGACAATTTCGCGGCCACGCACAACGCCCGGCTCAAACAACTGATCTTCAAGATAGCCGTGCAACACGCCGGCCTCTTCAATCAGCGCGACGACTTTTTTCGCTTCGGCCACGTTGCGGGCCACCAGCGGAGCAAACCGCACGACGACGTCCTGGTCCGGCCCCGGCTCGGGAATCAAGTGCCAGGCGTTGCCCAGGTATTTTTCCAGGCTGAAGCCGCGGGGGATGACGTAGCGGTCGTCCAGGTCT
>CAYWDW010000246.1:2195-7439 GCA_964457105.1 uncultured Heliobacteriaceae bacterium | reverse complement strand
CGCTGTGTGTCCAGTTGATTTTTGCTTTGATGGAGAAGGGAGCCGGTTATGTCGGGAGAGCATCAGTGTGAATCAAAGCAACTGCGGAGCATCTCACCACTCTTTATCGTTGCTGATGTGGAAGAGTCAGCCGAATACTATCGTGAAAAGCTCGGTTTCGACATTGAAGGTTACTGCGACTATCCGCCGCGCTTTACTTCAGTGCTGCGCGACGGCATCGAGATTATGCTCAAAAGTCGCGGCGAAACCGACAAGAAGCAACCCGGCCCTGAAGCGACAGTCAGACGCCGCGTGCCGCGCTGCGTTGATTGTGACGCTTACATCAATGTCGCTGATCTCGACGCGCTTTATCACGAACTGAAGGCCAGGCGGGCGCGAATTGTCAGAAAGCCTGAAACCACTGAACACGACACGCGGGAATTCGCCGTTGAGGATTGCAACGGCTACGTCATCTGCTTCTCGCAGCCGGTCGAAAGACCGACCGGATAAAAGCGAGCGCGCGGCAGAGTGATCGGACTGAAAAGCAGGGGATAGAGTGCCGTGATGAACAATGCTTTTCGGTTCGATCATTCTGCCGCCCGCTCGTTGTAAAACAGAAGAGAGTTATTTTGAGTATTTGCCGGGGCACTTGAACGATTTGATGTCTGTCGAGTCCGGCTTGTTTCGGATGCTTGTCCAGTATTCCTCTCTGACATCCTCATCAATCTCGATGGTAGTTGAGTAGAGAGCATCCGTTCCGTCCTTCTTGCAACCGGAAATCCAGTAATGAGCGCCGGTCTCGACTTCAAAATAATTCGCCTTGAAGCCCTGTCCGGCCAGGGATTGGAAGAGACGACCCTGATAATAAAGTGACCGACCTGTTTTTGAGTAAGTCACCCGGCCAATTCTGGCTGGCCCTGACAGGCCATCACTCTTGTCTTCGAGATACATTATGCGGGTTCGATGAGCCATCGCCTGATTCCTTTAAGTAGTCAAGCAAATGTTTTCAGGTAAAATGAGCGGGATGAGAACACCAACTAAATTCGTCAAACCGCTCAGCGAAACGCAGCAACAGCGCCTCAAAGAGATTCAAAAAAATGATCCGGCGCATCGCACTCGGATGCGAGCGCACGCCGTCTTACTCAGTGCGCGTGGATACACGTTGGATCAAATTGCCGACATCTACCAGCAAGATCGTGATCGCGTCAGTCTCTGGCTGGATTGGTGGCAAGAATCCGGATATGACGGCCTTGCTGATGACCCGAAAAGCGGTCGTCCGGCAATTCTGGCCGACGAAGGTTCAAAAAAAAAGCTTTCGAGATTGTCGCCCAAACGCCGCGTTCTCTAAAAAACGCTTGTCAGCAAATTGAAAAAGAGCTGAAGAAAAGCCTCAGCCGCGACACGCTCAAACGGGCGCTCAAAGCGGCAGGATACACCTGGAAACGAGTGCGGCGCAGTTTGCGAACAATGCGCAATGAAAAGGACTTTCGCACGGCGCAAAGGCATTTAGCCAGGCTGCGCAAGGCTTGCGCCGACAGCGGCCATGATTTCGATCTCATTTATTTCGATGAAGCCGGATTCAATCTAACGCCCTGTATCCCTTACGCCTGGCAAGCGCCGGATCAACCGTTGACGCTGCCGAGCGTTTCCTCCCCCCGGATCAACGTGCCTGGCTTTCTGAACCTGCGGGGCGAGTTTCATTCGTACCTGACCGAAGATTCGGTCAATTCGGAATTCGTGATTCATTGTTTTGACGCGTACTGTGCGCAACTGACCAAGCCTTGCTTAATCGTGATTGATAACGCGCCGATGCATCGGAGCGCGGCTTTTGAAGCCAAAATCAAAGAGTGGGAGGAAAACGGAATGTATCTTCTGTTTCTGCCGCCCTACTGCCCGGAGTTGAATCTGATCGAGATTCTCTGGCGAAAATTGAAATATGGTAATTACTCGCAGGTTTAAGGTCATAACTGGAGAACCATTAAATCTCCACATAATCTGAGACAACCTGCCGTCTGATTCTGTCTGCTCACAAGGTGATGACGACTGCTGCGAACCAACAACTGGAACAGCTATCGCGGGAAGAACTGCTCGCACTGGTCATCCGCCAGCAGGAGATCATCGCTCGCCTGGAAGTCGAAGTCGCCGCTCTCAAAGCGGAGTTGGAAAAATTCAGGCGGCCACCTGCGACCTCACGAAATTCTTCGCGACCGCCGTCTGCGGATCAGAAAGCCAATTCCGATCTGCCGAACAAGAAGCGAAAGAAGAAACGCCGAGGCCACGTCCGGCAGACGCGACCGTTGGTGGACAATCCGGATCAAATCATCCCGGCTCCGGTGAGCGCATGCCGGACCTGCCAGGCCGACTTGACGAAGGTCGAGCCGGGGAGAGTCATCCGGCGGCAGGTCACCGAAATCCCGCCGGTCAAACCGTTCATCATCGAGACGCAACAGCACGAAGTGAGCTGTCCGCACTGTCAACAACTCAATCGCGGGGAGTTGCCAGCAGGCCTGGAAGCGGATCGTTTCTTCGGGCCGAACCTGGCGGCGCGAGTGGTCTATTACAAACAGACCCAGCATCTGAGCTATGAGCGGATCGTCGCTACGATGCGTGACCTGTATGGGGTGAGCTTGAGCGAAGGCGGGATTGCCGCCATCCTCCGCCGCGCCGGCGAGTGCGCCAGGCCCGTCGCCGAGCAAATCAAAGAGCGAGTCATCGCCGATCAGGTCATCAAAAGCGATGAGACCAGCGCCCGCGTCAAAGGGCGCAACTGGTGGCACTGGGTCTTTGTCGGCTTGTCGGGTGTCTATCACCACATCGGGCCGACGCGCAGCGCCGCCGGGATTCAAGCCGTGCCAGGCGATCGGACGGTCGAGAAATGGGTCTGCGACTGCTTCGCGGCGCAATTGAAAGCCCCGGCCAGAGTCTTCCAGTTGTGCCTGGCGCATCAACTTCGAGACCTCGAACGGGTCATCGAAATGTTTCCGAAGCAAGCCTGGGCCAAAGCCTTGAAGCGCTTCTGCCGGACAGCGATCCATTGGCGCAACCGATTCCAACGGAAAGAGGCGCTGACGCTCTCAGGTTATGTGCGCCGCGTGTTTCAACTCGAAAGCGAACTCGATGAGCTGCTTTCACGACCCGCCCACAATCCTGCCGCTCGTAATTTGAAAGAGCGATTTCTGACGCATCGCGACAAACTGCTGGTCTTCTTACACGACCCGGAAGTTCCGCCGACTAACAACGAATCGGAACGAGCGTTACGGCCCAGCGTGATTCACCGCAAAGTCACCAACGGTTTCCGCTCGGAGTGGGGGTCGCAAGCCTACGCCGCCTTGCAGTCGGTCATCGCGACGGCGCGGCTCAAAGGTGAAAACATCTTTGACGCACTGGTCAAATTGATGGGCAAGCCAATTGAACGATATCTTCAACCATCAAACCCGTGAGCAATTACGGAAAAACAGGCACAGGCAGCCAGACAAAGTGTGATGAAGTGAATTATGGTCAGGCTGCGAGATTTCGGCATCATCCGGAATGACATACAAATCTCCCTTTCAGAGGACACACCTCCGACGACAGGCTGCGCGGTGGCAGCCGTGAGATAAAGACTCAGTCGTGCGGTTGTTCACACGAGGCCGAGTGCGCTACTCGTTCGGAATGGTCGTGGGCGGGGCTGAAAGAACTGCGCCGCGACCGACTGATGACTGTGTCCGATTACGCGCCAAAGCTACGCTCGATTTCCGCGCCTGGCAAGTTGGACAATTCTGCTGTTTTCTGGACAATCCTGCTGTCGGGCTGACGCGGCTCTGCACGGGCGAGCTTGCGGTATTCGCCGGGGGCGTGACGGCTGTGTTTTCTGATCAGGCGATTGAAGTAGCTGCGATCACAGACGCCGACCCGATGCATCACCTCTTTCACGCTCAGGCTGGTTGTGGCCAGCAATGCCAGCGCTGCGTGCAGGCGCAGATGAACCAGATATTGCCGCGGAGAGAGGCCGGTTTCCGCCTTGAACAGATGCGCCAGCCGCGAAGCTGACAGCCCGACGCGCGCGGCCAGTTCCTCGCTGGTGTGCGCGTGGCTCAGGTCTGTCGTCAGAATGGCGATGACCTGACGAATGCGCCAGTCTGTCGTCACAGGCAGGTCGGGCGCGGCCATTGGCGGCCCGTTGCGGACGCTGCCCGAATCAGTCGGCAGGCTGGGATTCAACGCGCGGTGTGGCTGAAAAAAATTGGGGGGCAAACAGTGTGCCATCGTCGCTCAAGGGTCTTTCTCCTTTTCAGATTTCGGTCAACCGACAGTTGCAGGGATGACCGCCGCCCGCAATGAAGCCGGGGCCGCGTGATCCGTGCGACTGCCGTGTCAGCTTGTGAATGGGAAGGTGAGTTGAGTGGCGTTTCCGGCGATCAGGCGCGACGGAATGATCCGCCGCCGGCGCTGAAGCGAAAACGAAATTGAACTGACCGAAATCATCCCCTCGAAGCGCGGGCACGGTAACACGCGGCGGCGGGAGAGGACAAGCAGATAGCTGATGAAGCTGATTTGAAACACGTCGGCAGGTAATCGGCCTGCCTCCGGCAGATGACGGAGGGCGAAAAGCCGGAACCGTTTGGGCAGGGTGACGCGGGCAGGATCGGGAACTTGCAGCAGCAACGACTTCGGCCATCGGCCAGGCCCGGCGTTACTGACCATCGCGCACACAGCGAAAACCGGTGTTGTTCAGTGCGCTGTCGGGCGTGGCGTGGCTGCGCGCCGCCGGACGAAAGTTGGTGCAGTAATTTTCGCTGCACAGCCACGACCCGCCGCGCATCGCTCTTTCCTCGCCCGCCTCAGGCCCGCGCGGATCAATCGCCGGACTGTGTTCATAATATCGTTCAGCAAACCAGTCGGCGCACCATTCCCACACGTTGCCGGTCATGTCATACAGCCCGTAACCATTCGGCGCAAAGCTGCCGACCGGAGCGCGCCCCTTGAACCCGTCTTCGCCCGTGTTGCGCAGCGGAAAGTAACCCTGCCACCAGTTGGCAACGGGTTTGCCGCCGGGCCGCAGTTCATCGCCCCAGATATATTTTTTCCCGATCAGGCCGCCGCGCGCCGCATATTCCCATTCGGCTTCGGTCGGCAATCGTTTGCCTGCCCATTTGGCATAAGCCGTCGCATCATTCCACGACACGTGCGTGACCGGCTCATTCGCCGGAGCCGCTGATTGCGGGCCTTCGGGATGCCGCCAGCTTGCGCCGTGCAGCGCAGGCTTGGGGTGAGTTCACGCAGAAG
>CAYWDW010000246.1:0-2185 GCA_964457105.1 uncultured Heliobacteriaceae bacterium | reverse complement strand
GATGAGCCGATGCGTTCGGATTCAGTCTGGTAATTTGTGGCTTTGACGAACTCAGCAAACTGCGCCACCGTCACTTCATACTTGTCCATCCAGAACGATTTCACCGTGACCTGATGCACCGGCGCTTCGTAAGGCATTTCGTCATCATCGCCCATCAGAAACGTGCCGCCCGGAATGAAGATCATGCCGGCCTCTTCGCGCGGCTGATTCATTGACGGCGCGGGCGTTGAAGCGGCCACCGGCTGAGTGCTGGCCGACGCTGGCGAATGATGGTGCGCCGATGAAGTGACAGCGCGATGACACCCACTCAGAATCATCAGCGCCACGACAGGCAGCAGGCAGTGTGCAAAACGTGAATTCAATGCAACCTCTCACTCAACGAATTCAACCGCGACCTGGCGCGGAATGATGCCTTTACGAAAACCTTCGTCAAGCATCAACTGCACGGCTTTGCGGTCAGCATCGGTGTAACCGAGCGTGCTTTTGTTGACCCACATCGCCACGAACTGATCGGCCAGCGCCACCGGCATTTCACGCGCAAACTGCATCGCGTAAGCGAGCGCCGCCTCGCGATGATCGAGCGAAAACTGAATACTGTAATGCAGCCAGTGTGACACCTGCCGCTGCAACTGCGGCCCCAGATCGCGCCTGATGAAGTTGCCGCCCATCGGCAGCGGCAGTCCTGTCGCCTGCTTCCACCACGCGCCCAGATCCACGATCTTTTTCAACCCGTCTGCCTGATAGGTCAGTTGCCCTTCGTGAATCAGCAGCCCGGCGTCGTAATGGCCGGCCACGACTTCATCAATGATCCTGTCGAACTCGACCACGCCGTAATCAAACTCCGGCGTGTGCAGCCGCAAAGCCAGATACGCGCTCGTCAGCGTCCCCGGCACGGCGATGCGTTTGTTTCTGATTTCAGTTTCAGGAAAGGCCTCGCGCGCGACGACAATCGGCCCGTAACCATCACCGATGCTCGCGCCGTGCGGCAGCAGCGCGTAATGATCCGCGATGTAGGCATAGGTATGAAACGATGCCGCCGTCACGTCGTATTCCCGCGTCGTCATCGCCACCTGATTGAGCGTCTGAATGTCTTTCAGCACGTGCGTGAATTTCAGTTCACCCGTTTCGATTTTGTCAGTGGCGAGGCCGTAAAACATAAAGGCATCGTCTGAATCGGGGCTGTGTGCAACTTTGATTTCGCGTTTGTTCATAAGAAATCTGTCCACGAAGCCACACGAAGCGGCACGAAGAAATTCCAGGCAGGATGCGCAGGATTATTGCGTTGGGAAGAACTTGTTTTATCTGGTCAACCCTGTCAAAAAAATCTTCGTGGTTCTTCGTGTGGCTTCGTGGATGAAACTATGCTGCGGCGTACTCGCGCAGCGGATGATAAAGCGTGTCGCGTTCAATCGCCGTGAATCCGGCTTCGCTGATCAGGCGGATGATCTCTTCCTTCGTCGCTTCGTTGTCGCTGCGGTTTTCGACGAGGTATGACTCCATCAGTTCGCCGCCTTTCATGATCGTGCCGTCAAAATCGTTGGCGCCGAAATGCAGCGCGGTTTGCGCGAGGCGCTTGCCGAGCATGACCCAGTAAGCTTTGAGGTGGTCAATGTTGTCGAGCAGCAGTCGTGACACGGCCATGACTTTCAGGCTGTCAATGCCCGACGGCCCTGGCAGATGCGCCAGTTGCGAGCCGGGCGGATAAAACGCGAGCGGGATGAAGCACTGAAAGCCGCCCGATTTGTCCTGCTGTTCGCGCAACCGGACGAGGTGATCCACGCGGTCTTCGTAACTTTCGATGTGACCGTAGAGCATCGTCGCGTTGGTTTTGAGTCCCGCCTGATGAACCTTGCCCGCGAGATCGAGCCAGCGCTGACCGTCGGTTTTGTGCGTGCAGATTTTTTGTCGCGTCTCTGCGGCAAAGACTTCAGCGCCGCCGCCGGGACACGAATCCATGCCTGCGGCGCGCAGCTTTTCAATGACTTCTTCATCGCTCAGCTTGTAGAACTTTGCGAAGAAATCGAGTTCGACCATCGTGAAGGCTTTCAGATGAAGCTGCGGATACTGTTGCTTGAGCGATGAAAGCAGATCGGTGTAATACGCAAATGGCAGGCGCGTGTTCAGGCCGCCGACGATGTGCAGTTCGGTGGCCCCCTGCGCGACGGCTTCACCGGCGGTCTGCAGG
>CAYWDW010000245.1:7129-7449 GCA_964457105.1 uncultured Heliobacteriaceae bacterium | reverse complement strand
AGGAGCGTTTCAAGGCACAGCATCCGCGTTCGTGGCAGATGCGTTTTCATTCGCAGACCGCCGGCGTCAGCCTGACCGTGCAGCAGCCGATCAACAACATCATTCGCGTGGCGATTCAGGCGCTCGCGGCGGTACTTGGCGGCACGCAGTCGCTGCACTGCGATGGCTATGACGAAGCTCTCGCGCTGCCGACCGAACGCGCGGCGCTGATTGCGCTGCGCACGCAGCAGATCATCGCGCACGAAACCGGCGTCACGAATACGGTTGATCCGCTGGGCGGCAGCTATTATATCGAAAGCCTGACGCAGGAGCTTGTTGAC
>CAYWDW010000245.1:0-7119 GCA_964457105.1 uncultured Heliobacteriaceae bacterium | reverse complement strand
GGAAGCACGTCAAAAAGCTGACGACTGAACTCGAAGAAGAAGCCTGGGAATACTTCCGCCGGATTGACGCGCTGGGCGGAATGATTGAAGCGATTGAAGCAGGCTTCCCGCAAAAAGAAATTCATGAATCAGCCTATCAGTATCAAAGAGCCGTCGAGCGCGGCGAGAAAGTCATCGTCGGCGTCAACGAGTATCAGATGGAAGGCGATGATCTCGGCGAGCCGAACATTTTACAGATTGATGAATCGGTCGCGGAACTTCAGGCTGAAAGACTCAGCCGACTGCGCGCCGAACGCGATCACACAGCCGCGCAGCGCGCGCTTGACGCGCTCAGGCGCGGCGCTGAAGACCCGCGTGAAAACACGATGCCGCTGCTGATTGACTGCGCGCGCGCCGATTGCACGCTCGGCGAAATGTGCGATGCGCTGCGGCCCGTTTTTGGTGAGTATCAGGAACCGGCGTTTTAGGTGAACACAACTATGTCAGAAGCGAAAATCAGAGTGCTGCTTGCCAAACCCGGCCTCGACGGACACGACCGGGGAGTTAAGGTCATCGCCCGTGCCCTGCGCGACGCCGGCATGGAAGTGATTTACACCGGCCTGCGTCAGACGCCGGAGCAGATCGTCAATGCCGCATTGCAGGAGGACGTGCAGATTGTCGGGCTTTCGATTCTTTCAGGCGCGCATATGACGATCTTTCCGCGCGTCCGGCAGTTGATGGCTGAACGCGGGATGGATGATGTGCTGCTCTTTGGCGGCGGCATCATTCCTGAAGATGACATTCCGCGACTGAAGGAAGCCGGAGTTTCTGCGGTCTTTCTGCCTGGCACGTCAACCGAAGACATCATCGGCTTCATCCACAATAACGTCAGACCGCGTGAGTAGCGGTTGTCAGTGTTTTTCTGCTTTGTCCATGGCAGGATTGAAAGGATAGCAAGATGCAGGTATTTCTCAGTTATTCGCCGTCAGATGAATCTCTCGCAACTCGTGTCAGATCAGCCCTCGAAGAATCCGGCCTTCAGGTCTGGGATGCCAGTCGGGACATCCTGCCGGGTGACAACTGGGCCGAACATATCAGCGAGGCGCTCAAACACTCTGAAGCAATGGTGGTGCTGCTGACACAGAGTTCTGTCCAGTCTCCATGGGTTCAGCGGGAAATTGAATACGCGCTGGGCAATCCAGCTTACGCGAAACGGCTGATTCCTGTCCTCGCAGGCGATCCTGAAACCTTTCCGCAGGAAAAGATTCCCTGGATTCTCAATCGTCTCAGGATGGTGAGCCTGCCGGAAGCTGATGGCACCGATGAAGAAATCAGAAAGATCGCTCAACTGCTGAAAGAGGCGGCGTAGCCTGATCCGCCTTCCCTGTGACCTCAGCCGCTTTACCTGTCCGAACGGAGACCGTCCTGATGCTGCCAGTTGAAATCTTCCTCTCGCATTCAAGCCTGGATCGGCAGTTTGCTGACAACATAACTGTCACCCTGAGACAGCACGGTTTGCCTGTCTGGTACAGTGAGACCAACATTCTGGGAGCGCAGCAATGGCACGATGAAATCGGAGCGGAGCTGCAACGATGCGACTGGTTTGCCATTATCCTTTCGCCGCAGTCAGTCGAGTCAATGTGGGTCAAGCGTGAACTGCTCTTCGCTCTGCGGCAGAATCGTTTCGAGAACAAAATCGTTCCGATTCTTTATCAGCCCTGTGATTATGCCCGCCTGTCCTGGACGCTGGACATATTTCAAATAGTGGATTTCACCGGAACTTTCGATGATTGCTGCTCCCGCTTGCTTCGCATCTGGGGAATCGGTTATCGCGGGCAAAGTTGACGCAGGAGCAAATTGGCCCCTCAACTTCGGCCTGTTTTATTGCGCGCCTGGTTAATGACAAACCCTGTTTCCATCGTCGAAGATAATCATTACGCCATCATCACGCTCAATCGCACTGCGCAGATGAATGCGTTATCACAGGCGATGATGAATGACCTCGCCGCTGCCGTGACCCGGCTGCGAAGCTGTCGGCATCTGCGCGTCATCATCGTCACCGGAGCAGGCGGCATCTTTTCAGCAGGCGCTGATCTGCACGAAATCGCGCAGGTTGATCCGGTCACGGCGTTTGATTTTTCACGGCGCGGGCAGGCGATTCTGAAGCTGCTCAGCCGACAGTCTCCCGCCGATGCCATCACGATTGCCGCCATTGACGGGCCTTGCCTGGGCGGCGGGCTTGATCTGGCGCTGGCCTGCGAGCTGCGCCTGGCGACTCCGCGTTCGACCTTTGCCCATCCGGGCGCGAAACGCGGCATCATCACGGGCTGGGGCGGCACGGTGCGGCTGCCGCGACTGATTGGCCGAACGGCGGCCCTGCGAATGCTGCTGACCGGTGAGCGGATTGACGCCGCTGAAGCATTGCGCCTCGGCCTCATCAATGAACTCTGTGACAACGCGCTCGAACGCGCCTGCCGGCTGGCTGACAACGTCGGCACTGCCTGCGCGCAAACACCCGCATGAACAGCTTCGCTGCACACGCCGGAAAAATCGTGTCGCGGTTGCGCGATTCATCACTCGCGCTGCTTTATCCGCAGGAATGCCGCGTGTGCGGCGGGATGGTCGAAGCGTGGCGCGATGGCGTCGCCTGCCGCGCCTGCTGGCAGGAATTTGCTGGAGCCTGGCAGTCAGCCGGAGCCTGTGTGAAATGCGGCTTGCGGCTGACTGCGGTGTCAGCGGCAACGACAGAGCGGCGCTGTGGCCGGTGCGATGATCTGGCTTTTACGTGTGCGCGCGCGGGCGGCGCTTATGAAGGCGCCCTGCGCGAAAGCGTCATCTGGCTCAAGGAACATCCGCAGCTTTCAGGGCGCGTCTGTGACCTGCTGCATGCAGCTTTTCTGACACTCACAAAAGATCAGATGGTGGAATCAATCATTCCGGTTCCGCTGCATCCTGACCGGCAGCGAATGCGCGGCTTCAATCAGGCCGAAGTGATCGCCCGTGCCCTGGCCGCTGTTACTGGTCTGGAAGTTGATACGGTCAGCCTGGTGCGAGAGAAAAAGACCGAAATGCACCGCGCCGGAATGAGTCTGACCGCCCGCGCCCGGTCGCTGGAGATGGCTTTCAGAGTCCACGCGCCACGCCTGCTTGAAAATCGCGCGGTGCTGCTCGTTGATGACCTGATGACCACTGGTTCGACGGCGCACGAAATTGCCGGGACGCTGCTCGCCGCCGGGGCGCGTTCAGTCAGCGTGCTGACGCTGGCGCGCGCAGCGACACTGTTTCAATAATCACCTTCAGACAACCCATTCAGCTTCCCGGCTCAGCCACGATCAGGGCCGGGCTGAAATCGCTTGCTAAGCGGACTGCGGGCTGAGTAACATACCGTTGCCTGCCGCCCCGCATGACTGATTCCTCGCCTGATTGTGGCGGCTGCTTCAAGCAATGATATTCATCCTGGATCGTGTTCATTCACCGGAGTTCGGGTTGACTGGCAAAGGGTTTAATCAATTATGAAGCTTCCTTCCCTTAGAAATCTGGTCACTGATGATCTGGCCGTTGATCTTGGCACATCGCGCACGCGCGTGTTTGCACGAGGCCGGGGAATCGTTGTCAATGAACCTTCCCTGCTCGCTTATGACAAGGATTCACGCGAAGTGGCGGCAGTCGGCATGGAAGCGCTCGAACTGGAAGGCCGCTCATCGGATGACATTCGGATTTTCAGTCCGATGCAGGATGGCGTCGTCGCGGATTCGACGCTGGCGGGGAAACTGCTGGAAAGTTACATTCGCAAGGCGCGCGACGGGCGGTCGCATCTGTCGCGCCGCGTGCTGATTTCAGTGCAGTCCGACGCGACTGATATTGAACGTTACGCCATGCGTTATGCGGCGAAGGAAGCCGGAGTCAACAACGTTCATTTCATCAACAAAGGCCTGGCGGCGACGCTCGGCGCCGGATTTGATCCGGCTGATCAGCGGGCGACGCTGGTCGTGGATGTGGGCGCAGGCACCACGACGATGGCCGCGATGATTCACGATCATCTGATCTTTTCGCGCACGCTGCGCGTCGGCGGCAACGATCTGGATCAGGCGCTGGCCAATATGATCAAGTACAACCATAACCTGCAGGTCGGCCCGCGCACCGCCGAACGCGTCAAGATCGAACTGGGCTGCGCCGTGCCGGTGGACCGCGAACAGACGACGATGGTCAAGGGCCGCAGCACCGTCACCGGCGCGCCGGAAATGGCCGTCGTCAACAACATCGAAATTCACGAAGCCATTGAACCGGTCGTGGCCCGCATCATCAAAGGCGTGCAGGATGCGCTTGAAGCATTGCCGCCCGAAGCGTCGGGCGATATTTATGATCGCGGAATGGTGCTGGCCGGTGGCGGCGCGCTGCTGGCCGGGTTCGATGAGCGGCTGTCGAAGGAAACCGAACTGGCCGTGACGCTGGCTGAAAGTCCGGCGCGGGCGGTGATTCGCGGCCTCGGACTGCTCTTTGAAGATCCGCTGCGATTGCGAAAGACCGTACTCAAGTAAGCCGCCGACCTCACAATTTTTTAACTTGAAACTTCCGGCAGTGAAATTTACACTGCGTTCGTCATTGTGACAGGATCATTGCAACTGACGAGGTGCAGCCTTCTCCAGACCGATACCCGCGACTGACCATTCTCAGTTCCGCCTTTTCATCAGACGCCTTTTTTTCGCGCCACACTTTTTTGCGCGCATAATCACTGCCTGCCCGTCTGAAGTTTTTTTCTTTCCGAAATCTGTTTCATCAGCTTCAGACTCCGTCCCATTCAAATTCGCCATTGTCCAACTTTGTCTTAAGCGAAAGGTGTGCTTATGACCGACCGGGTTCTTGTTCTCAATTCGACTTTCGAGCCGATCAACGTCTGCACCACGCGCCGCGCGATTGTCCTGATTCTGAAGGGCGTCGCGCGCGCCGAAGAACGCAGCGAGCACCTGTTTCATTCAGCCCGCGCCTCGCTGCCCGCTCCGTCCGTGATTCGCCTGACCGAGTACGTGCATATTCCGTTCGAGCGCAAGAGCCTGTCGCGCAAAAACATTCTGCTGCGCGATCACAACACCTGTCAGTATTGCAGCCGCATCTTTTCACCCGCGGAACTGACGCTGGATCACGTCATTCCCAAATCACGCGGCGGCAATTCAAACTGGGACAACCTGGTGGCCTGCTGCAAACGCTGCAACAACCGCAAGGGCAGCGCCCTGCCCGAAGAGGCCGGTATGAAGCTGATGAAACGCCCGCAAGCCTTCAGCCTGCACGTCAATCGCCAGATCATGCGTTACCTCGGTCGCAGCGACGCCGCCTGGCGCAAATATCTGTTTTATTGAAGGGAATTCGGAAGCTGAAAGCGAGATTGCAGATGACAGATGACAGATGACAGGAAGCAGCGAGATTGCGGCTTCTCTTCATTCTGACTACCGAATTCCGACTTCCGACTTCCGAATTCCGTCTTCCGACTTTTGATTTGCAACTTCCCGCCTGAACGGTTCAAAATACCGGCCTCACAGAAACAGTCGGCCCCGCTCGTGATTGTCCCTCGCAATCTTAATGCGTCTGCTACCCGGCATTTCTGCACCGGCACAATGAAGCATTGTTATCTGGTTTCGGCTGACGGCTGAGCGCCGTTTTCAATCTGAGGAGTTTGTATGCGCAGTCAATTCACACGCCCATTCACCCTGATCCTGCTGCTGACGATCGCCATCATCACGATGTTTTCCTTCAGTTCATCCCGGTTGCTGCCGCTGACGGGCGCACAGTCATCGGGCCAGGGCACACAGCATGCTCATCCTGACGGTCACGACGATGAACTGCGCGCCGCCAAGATGAAAGAGCCTGATGCGGCACAGCGCACAATCGAAGCCCGCCTGCGACACGAAATCAACAAGCAGCAGTACGCCGCCGGGCACGAAGGCGCTGAATCAACTTTTCTCACCAGCATCAACAGCACCGACATCAACGATCTTTCTGTGCTGCAGGATGATGGCCGCCTCGTGATTCAACCCAACTTTTTCGATCTGAATGGTCGCGCTGTGCTGTTCACGCCTTCCGGCAGCGGGTACACGGTTTCCGGCCCGTCAGTCGCCTTCGATACCAGCCTGGGCAACAAGCTGGACCTGACCATCGCGCCAGCCGTCAATCCGAAACCTGCGCCGGTTGAACCCGGTGACGATGCTTATCTGATTCAGGAGCTGGGATTCAGTTTCGCTTTTTATGGGGTAACTTATTCGAGCATTGCCGTCACCAGCAACGGCTCGCTGGTCTTTCGGCCCGCCGGCATGGATGACGCCACGTTCAATGAAGCGGCAGGAAGTTCCAATGGCTCGACGGCGGGCGCAAGCCTGGCCGACCTGCTCAAGCCTGTGCCGCGCATTGCTCCGCTCTGGCACGACCTTGATGCCCGCGCCAGCGTCACCCTGGGCGCCAGCGGCGTTTACCTGCGCAAGGCGAGCGACCGCTTCGTTGTGACCTGGAATCAGATCCGGGATTATCCCAACGATCCGACGGTTGATAACGGCATCCACACCTTTCAGGTGACGCTCTTCAATGACGGCAGGATGCTGTTCAATTACTCTTCAGCCACGCTCATCAGCGACATTACAACCGGCATTTCCCCGGGCAATGCAGACAATCTTTCCAGCGTGGATTTTGCCAGCCCGCCGAGCACCACTTTCACCGGCGCAGCCATCGCTGAACTCTTCACCCGCACCCGTCGGCTGGATGATTTCGGCACGGTCGCGGCTTTTTACAGCACGCATCCGGGGCAGGATAAATATGATTTCGTTTATATCTTTTACGACTTTGATTTCATTCTGCCGAACAATGCCTTTGCCTACTATGCGGCGATTCGTAACGAAGTGCGCGGGATTGGACGCCTCAGCAGCGGCGCTGAAACCTTCGATTTCGATCCGGGCGGGTCAACGCTGGGCACCAGCAAAATGCAGGGCTATCTGATGCTGGCCAGCATCACGAATGATTATCCTGAATATCCGACCGCACGGTTTTTCGGCGCCAACAGCCCGCTTTCGATTTTCGGGCAGGAACAGGGGCACCGCTGGATGTCGAGGATGAAGTATCCCGGCGCTGACCAGAACCTGCTGCTCGGACGCGACACCG
>CAYWDW010000244.1:0-7475 GCA_964457105.1 uncultured Heliobacteriaceae bacterium | reverse complement strand
AGATCAACTTTGGGCGAATGATGCGACCGACTCATCGCCGCCGCCATCTGTGCCGGATCTTGAGCAGTCGAAACGTGCAATCGCTTCGTCGTCCACTTTTCTTCAATAAACGCGCCGACGCCCGGAGCCGCATAAAACAACCGGTCATCCACCGGGCGATAAACCACGCCGAGGTGCGCTTCGCCGTCAACGGCCAGGCCGATCATCACGGCAAATTCGCCCAGGCGCTCGATGAACTGCTTGGTGCCGTCCATCGGATCAATCATCCACACCCGCGACCTGCCGAGGCGCGTCTGATCGTCCACTGCTTCTTCAGAAAGAATGCCGTCATCAGGAAAGTGTTTCTGCAACTCCGCCACAATGTATTCGCTCGCGGCGTGGTCAGCCGCCGTCACCGGATCGTCGTATCCCTTCCACTGCACCTCGTGATCGCCCGCATAAAATTCCAGCAGAATGCGCCCGGCCTCGCGGGCAATACCTTTGACTATTTCCAGTTCTTTTTCCATTCAGTGCCTCAACTGACAACCTGTGTTTTTGGTGTTAAGCTCGCTGCCAGGTACTCTAACAGGCAGCATCCAATTTAGCGAGGCTGGCCCTGGCCTTGCGCGGAGGTCACAGCGATGAACGCAACTCAGGCCGCCACAGCCGTCGGCACCGCCCGCTATCGTGATCGTTTGCGCGGCTCCACTGACGAACATCACTTTCGCCAGTCGCAGGGACTGTGGATGTCATCCATCGGCCTCGGCTCTTATCTCGGCGATCCTGACGAACGCACCGACACGGCCTATCGCGCCGCGGTCAGACGCGCTGCTGAACTCGGCTGCAACGTCTTCGACACTGCCGCCAACTACCGCTTTCAGCGCAGCGAACGCAGTTTCGGTGACGCGCTCAATGACATGTTTGCCGACCACACGCTCGCGCGTGACGAAGTGATAGTGACCACCAAGGGCGGCTTCATTCCCTTTGACACGCACCCGCCGCGCAGCCGTCAGGATTTCATCCGTTACCTCGAAGAAACCTTCATCAAACCCGGCATCTGCCGGATGGAGGATTTCGTGCAGGGCAGCCATTGCATCACGCCGCGTTACCTTGCGCATCAGCTTGAACAGAGTCTGCGCAACCTGAAGCTCAGCCGCGTTGATGTTTATTACCTGCACAACCCGGAATCGCAGTTTGCCGAAGTCGCCCGCGATGAGTTTTACGCGCGCCTGCGTGCGGCCTTTGAATACCTTGAATCCGCCGTCGCCGCCGGAAAGATTTCGTTTTACGGCACGGCCACCTGGAACGGCTGTCGCGTTCCCGAATCAAACGCCGAACACCTCTCGCTTGAACGCATCATCAACACTGCCCGCGAAGTGGCTGGTGACGATCATCATTTCAGAGTCGTGCAACTGCCCTTCAATCTGGCGATGCTCGAAGCGCGCAACAGTCCGAATCAGACGGTGAACGGGCAGCGCCTGACGTTCCTTGATGCCGCCGCTGAATTCGGCCTGACCGTGATGTGCAGCGCCTCAATCCTGCAGTCGCGCCTCGCCGCCAGGCTGCCGCCGGTGCTGAGCCAGGTCTTCAGCGGCCTGCGCACCGACGCGCAGCGCGCCATTCAGTTCACGCGCTCAACACCGGGCGTGACCACCGCGCTGGTTGGCATGAGCCGCACCGCGCACGTCGAAGAGAACCTCGAACTCGCCCGGATTGCCCCTGCTTCAGTTGAAGAATACCTGCGGCTTTTCGAGCCGGGTTGAAATCTCACCACCGCCAAAACACAGGGAGCGCAAAGCGAAGAATGAGCCGATGTGTTTGCTCTTCGCTTTGCGCTCCCTGTGTCTTGGCAGCTTACCAGGCCGTCAATCAGCTATCGGCCCGGCGGCCTTCACTTCATCTGACACGCCGTCAGCGAACTGTTTGAAGTTCTCACTGAACAACCGGGCCAGGTGCCGCGCCTTTTCATCGTAAGCCTGCTGATTCTGCCAGGTGTTGCGCGGCTTGAGAACTTCGCTCGGCACATCGGGGCAGGACACCGGAACGTGAACGCCGAAAATCGGGTCGGGTTCAGTGGCGACTGCGGCCAGGCGGCCATCGAGCGCGGCGCGCACCATCGCGCGTGTGTGGGCAATCTTCATGCGCTGCCCTTCGCCGTAAGGGCCGCCGCTCCAGCCGGTGTTCACAAGCCAGCAGTTGACCCCGTGCTTCGCCATGCGTTCGCGCAACAGTTCGGCATAGACATTCGGGTGATGCACCATAAACGGCGCGCCGAAACAGGTCGAAAACGTCGCCTGCGGTTCTTTGCCCAGCCCTTTTTCGGTGCCGGCAAGTTTGGCGGTATAACCCGAAATGAAGTGATACATCGCCTGCTCCGGCGTCAGCTTCGCAATCGGCGGCATGACGCCGAACGCATCCGCTGTCAGCATAATGATGTTTTTCGGATGCCCGCCCATGCCTGACGGTTCAATGTTGGCGATGTGCGTCAGCGGATAACCGGCGCGCGTGTTCTCGGTCAGCGAAGCGTCGCTCAGATCAAGGCGGCGCGTGATCGGATCCATCACGACATTTTCAAGCACCGTGCCGAAGCGGCGCGTGCAGGCATAAATGTCCGGCTCGGCTTCGGGCGACAGATTGATGACCTTGGCATAACAGCCGCCTTCGATGTTGAAGACGCCGCGATCTGACCAGCCGTGTTCGTCATCGCCAATCAGCCGCCGCTCAGGGTCCGCCGAAAGCGTGGTTTTGCCTGTGCCTGAAAGGCCGAAGAAAATTGCCGTCGCGCCGTCCCTGCCGATGTTGGCCGAGCAGTGCATGGACATCACGCCCTGCAACGGCAGCAGGTAATTGAGCAGCGTAAAGATTGATTTCTTGGTTTCGCCCGCATACGAAGTCCCGCCGATCAGAATCAGTTTGCGGCCAAAATCCATCAGGATGAACGTGCCTGAACTGGTGCCGTCAGTTTCAGGATCAGCCATCAGACCGGTGACATTGATGACGGTGTATTCGGGCTTGTGGCTTGCGGTCTGCGTGTGCCAGTCAGGCCGCACAAACATATTGCGTGCAAACAGGCTGTGCCAGGCCAGTTCAGTAATGACGCGAATCGGCACGCGGTATTCCGGGTCGGCTCCGGCAAAGCAATCCTGCACGTAAACATCTCGCCCCTCCAGATACCGCAGCACTTTGTCGTAAAGCTGATCGAATTTCGCCTGCTCAAATTCACGATTGGCCTTGCCCCACCAGACGCGCTGTTCCGATGAAGGCTCACGCACGATGAACTTGTCGTTGGCCGAACGGCCCGTGTGCTGCCCCGTGCTGACGACCAGCGGGCCGAGGTGCGCAAGCCGCGCTTCGCCGCGTCTGATCGCGTGTTCGTAAAGTTCAGGTGAAGTCAGATTCCAGTAAGCGTGACCGACGTTATTGATGCCCTGACTGGCAAGACCATAAGCGCTGGGATTCCAACCCGATTGATTCATAACTTTTCTCCTGAATGCCGGTGGTTAATGACGACGCGCTGATGAATTGCGTGATAGATCATATTTATGGCCCCATAAGCCGATACAATAACGAAAAAGCCATGGCTTGTCGAGCAGGCGAAAAAAGCGTCAAACGGCCTGTCTGAAGCCGCTGTGTGCCCTGTCCGGCAGCTTGACTTTATGCGGGTGTCAGTTGAAAGTGAGCTTGTCCCCCTGCGCTAAAAATCCCTTCAGCGAGGTGTTTCATGACAAGATCATTGCTCATCACCGTCCTGCTCGTCTGCCTGTTCTCGGCGTTCACGGCTTCGGCCCAGGAACGGAAGGACGAAAACCACAAGTTCAATATCGAAGAGGTCAACAAATTCCACGAACTGCTGCATCCGGTCTGGCACGAACAGTACCCGAACAAGGAATGGACGAAGATTCGCAGCCAGGCCGCTGAACTCGTCAGCCGCAAGGATGCCATCATGAAAGTCCGGCTCCGCACCAAAGCCGACAACCGCGCCGCCGTCGAAGAACGCCGTCAGGCATTTGGCACTGCCGTTGACGCCTTTGCCAGCGCGGCAAAATCAGGCAGCGATGACGAACTCAGCCGCACAGTTGCCGAAATGCACGACCGCTTTGAGCAGTTCACCGAATCGCTGAAATGACCAGCCATCGTTTCAGTTTCCGATGACCAACTGATGCCTGAACCCTGTCACCTGATTCCTGCTGAATGTAAAACTGATTTCGAAACGGGATCTTCAGTTTTGAAAGGAATCAGGCAGCAGGATTCAGGCATCAGTTATTCACAATGTCCGCCTGAAGCTCAGCGGTCTGAGGCTGCACACTTTTCAGCCAGCCGACGCGCCAGATGATAACGGTGGCAAGCAGCAGCACAATCGTCGCTGAGACGCCACCTTCAGGGCCGTAACTTCCGCCCGTCAGCCACTGCGGTTGTTCACTCGTGGACAGCAGCAGCGGGCTGCTGACGAGTTTCAGGCCGCTGACCGGCAGGCCGAAAAATGCGCCCATCATCCAGTTCCAGGTGAAATGCAGCGCGGTCGGAAACCACAGCCTGCGCGTCTTCAGATAAGCCACCGCCAGCCAGACTCCGGCCAGAATCGTATTCGCCGTTGACACCAGCGTTGCGCTCGGATTGCCCAGATGGGCGTAACCAAAATAAGCCGCAAAAAGCGCAATCGGCACGACTGCCGGAACATCGCGCAACAGCGTCTGAAACGCATAGCCGCGAAAGAGCAGTTCCTCAAACGCACCGGCAATGATGAATAAAACCAGCGCCAGCGCCATTCGCCGCGCCACAATCCAGACGCCCGCCAGATCAATCGCCCGCCCCGCGTCAACCGACTGCCACAT
This sequence comes from uncultured Heliobacteriaceae bacterium, assembly GCA_964457105.1. Lineage (GTDB taxonomy): Bacteria > Acidobacteriota > Blastocatellia > RBC074 > RBC074 > DASRDU01. The sequence goes on along the minus strand of CAYWDW010000244.1, from coordinate 2,664 downwards.
CATCGGATTGACAATGATGCGCGTCCCGCCGCCGATCCACTGAATGACGACAACCACCGCAATCATTGCGGCGGCCATCACGCAGCCGAGCAGCACATCGCGCCACCAGCCGCGCTCAAAGCCAAAGCCGAGCGATGACAGGCCCAGGCCTTCCAGAAATTTCAGACACGCCCACGACAGCACCAGCAGCCACGCAACCAGCACCAGGTAAATCGGGATCATCTCTCCGGCGCTGCCAAAAACCGAGCCGCCCGGTGCCTGGCCGCGATTCAGCAGCACGACGATCAGCGCAATGAAAATTTCCGGCAGCCGCGACAGGACGAGAAACAGCAACGCCCGCCAGCCGCTGCGCAGCTTGTTCCGTTCAGGGTTGAAGAAGATGGCCGCAGGGTTCATAAGAAAAGGCCGATGGAGACTGTCTGCTTTAGCTGACCGCAGGAAATCGGCATGGTGCGCAGCTTACCACGAAGCGCAATCCTTGATCCCACTACATACAGTTTGCGTAGTACAATTCGCCCATATGAAAGCAACCGCTACGCTGAAGGTGAAACTGGAAGTCACGGCAGAAGCTGCGCAGTCTCTCAAGGAGACCAGTGCCGCTTATGTCGTGGCTCTCAGGTCCACTTCCCAAATTGCTTTCGAGAGAAAGATTTTCAATTCCGTCGCGCTGCATCACGCCACTTACAGGGATGTGAAGGCGGCGACGCGATTGCCTGCCAATCTGGTCTGCTCCGCCCGCTGTGTCGTCGCTGAAGCGTACAAGCGCGACCACACGAAGCTCCACCAGTGGAAGTCGACGGCAGCGATGCGCTATGACGCTCGCACGCTGACGGTCAGACTGGAGCAGGAATTTGCCACCCTTTCGACGTTGCAAGGCAGAGTCAGAGTCAGTCTGATACTGGCCGATTATCACCGTCAATATCTGGCGGATGGATGGCAGATCGCGCCAACAGCTACCGTCTCCTGCCGCAAGGGAGTCTGGTATCTGCACCTGATTGCAGAGAAGGAGATTCCTGATAGCGACGGCAAGCAGGTGCTGGGCGTAGATTCGGGCATCGTGCGGATTGCCACGACCAGCACCGGCAGGGTTTTCAAGGGCGGACGAATTAAGCACATTCGCCAACAGCGATTCAAACAACGCCGTGAACTTCAGGCTGCAAGGCACAAGACTCCGAATCAACGGAAACTCTTGCAACGGCTGGCAGGCAAAGAGAAGCGCACGGTGGAATGGCTGCTGTGGAATGTCGCCAATCAGATTGTCCGCGAGGCGCAACGTATCAACGCCAGCGTGATCGCCGTCGAAGACCTGACAGGCATTCGCAGCCGCATTCGTGTGGCAAAGAAGCAACGCCTGATTCAGCACGGCTGGCCGTTCGCTTCGCTGTTTCAGAAGCTTCAGCATGTCGGCTCGAAAGTCGGCATCAAGGTCGCTTCGGTAGATGCTCGCAACACATCGAAGACCTGCCACCAGTGCGGTCACTGCGAAGCGAGGAATCGCCAGTCGCAGGCTCGGTTTGTTTGTGCTGCTTGTGGACATCATACGAATGCTGACTTCAATGCTGCGTTGAATATTCGGGATCGGTATACCTTCCCCGAATCCGGCACTGTAACTTGCCGGAAGAATTCGCCCCTCGCGGGCAGAGTTAAAGCCGTCGTCTTTTAAGCGACGGATTAGTTACTGAATTCACACTCTTTTCGGTCAGGGTTTGACTGCTGCCGCCAGCATAGCATGGGCGCGTGACAACTCGCGGTGCGGCAGCCAGGTCTGGTAAACTGACCCGGAAACTTTCTGGCCTGCAAACAGCACCATAATCATGATGTCCGCGCCTTCGTCATCAGCATCACGCCGCAAACGCAGCTTTGGCCGCCGCGAACGAATCATTGTGCTGACTATCGTCGTAGCGTTCCTTTTCGCGCTGCTCTTTGTCCAGCAGGCGTTTGACACGCTGCCGTTTCTCTCGCCCGGTTCAGCCAGCGAAACGCTGATTCTGTTTGCGCTTTCGACGATCAACCTGATTGCCTTCGTCGTGCTGCTGATGGTGCTTGTGCGCAATGTCATCAAGCTGCGACGCGAACGGCGCGAAATGAAACTCGGTTCGCGGTTCAAGGTGCGGCTGGTCATCTATTCCATCGCGCTTTCGCTGCTGCCTGCGCTGTGGCTGTTTTTTATGACCGCCGGGCTGATCAATCGCAGCGTGGATAAATGGTTCTCGCACCCGACGCAGATTATGGTCAGCGAGGCGCGCAAGATTCTGGAAGGTTATGTCGCGGGTGAAAAGGACGGGTTGCAGCGTGACGCAATTACGCTGGCCCGCATGATTGCGCGCACCGAAGACAGCCAGCTCAGGCGCCTGCTCGCGGATGAACAGACCAATCAGCGGCTGATTTCAATTCACCTTTACGACCAGGCTGGCAAGCTGCTCGCCCGGCACCTCGATGCCGAAGGCACACTGGCCAGCCAGCCTTTGATCAATGCCATTCAGGCTGCGCGCGCGCAGGCCGCCGCGCACGGGCCTGACACGAGCAGCCTTGAAGAAGACCGCAATCGTATTTATCTGATTGCGGCAGCGCCCGTCGTCATGCCTGACGGCAGCCGCAGGACGGTGGTGATTACGCAGCTTGTTCCGCCGGAGCTGGCTGAACGCGCGCTCAGGATTGATGAAC
>CAYWDW010000243.1:0-7480 GCA_964457105.1 uncultured Heliobacteriaceae bacterium | reverse complement strand
CGGCGTTCGGGTCGCGCGATTTCTGCTTCTGCATAATGGACATCGTGATCTCGGCCAGATAATCAAGCGTCAGGTAATCAATCTGTGAATCGGGCGTGCCGCGCTCGACCAGTTGAATCGGCGCTTCGAGCGAATCGCCCCAGAAGCCCTGTCCGTTGGCAATGCGAATGGTTTTCATATCTTTTCGTTTTCTTTTCTGAATCGTGTCGGAATGATGTGGGCGCGCAGCCACATTTCAATCTCATCAACACTGAACCTGTCAGATTCGATGGCCAGAACCAGTTTGATGGTTTCGGCAATTGACGCTTTCAATTCCCAGCCGTTGGCAACCAGAAAGGCCTCAGTAATCGTTGTCGCCGTCCGTTTGTTGCCGCCAACCCAGGGATGATTTTTGAGCAGCCCGAAACAAAGCGTGGCCGCTTGACGAACGATGTCAGCACTTTCGTAGACGGCTGCGTGTCGGGGCCGGGCCAGCGCAGATTCAACCAGGTCGCGGTCAAAAACTCCGTACCGGATCTCTCCATATAGATCCATTACCCAAAAGTGCAACAGAACCGCTTCAGGGTAAGAGATGTAACGGGGCTGTTCAGTCGCCAAGTCGCTTTAACTCCTCGAAGAGTCCCTGGTTCTTCTCAATAACGTACTGCGCAATATCTTTCATCTCCGGGGACAGTGGCGGCAGGATTTCAGTTTCAAGGCTCCCTTCACGCACATACAGGACGACGTATGAGCCTTCCGCCACACCGACAGCATTTGCCATTTCAGGCGGCATTTCAATGATCCAGCCCTGCTCAGTCTTTTTCGGAATCAATACTGATGACATTGCTTCATGACCTCCGCGCCCATCATAACAAAGCGGAATGCGGGCCGTCTTGTGTTTCAAGGCAGGGGCAGTTCATTTGCCTTCCCAGGGGAATGAATTGCTCCGGCGGCTCGATCTTGACTTGTCAGGGAACGTTGACTACTGTCCCGAAATCCCTGATGGCTGTCAATTATCCGGCTGTTTTTTTCTGTCTTCAGTCAGAGCAACTCACATGCGTCCGATCAAATCACACGCCGATCAACAGGCCGAATCGTATCAGGCCAACTATGCGGCCAACCTGGCGAGCGTCGAGCGGCTCCGGGCAGAGCTGAAGAAATCCACGCTCGGCGGCGGCGAGCAATACGTCAAACGCCACCTTGCGCGCGGCAAACTGCTGCCCCGCGAACGCATTGAACTGCTGCTTGATGAAGGTTCGTACTTGCTCGAAATTGCGCCGCTCGCCGGATTCGGGATGAAGGACGAATTCACGGGCGCGGGCGTCGTTGGCGGCATTGGTCTGGTGTCAGGCCGGCAGTGCCTGGTCATTGCCAGCGAAGCGACGGCCAGGGGCGGCGCGGTCAGCGAAATCGGTCAGCGCAAGAATGCCCGCCTGGCTGAAATCACGAGCGTCAATCATCTGCCTTCGATCACGCTGGTTGAATCGGCGGGCGCGGATTTGCCGGTGCAGCACAAAATCTTTGTGCCTGGCGGCGCAGGCTTCAAAGAGATCACGCGCCGCTCAAAGGAACGCATCCCGTCAGTCGCGGTTGTCTTTGGCAATTCGACGGCAGGCGGCGCTTATCTGCCGGGCATGTCCGATTACGTGGTGATGGTGAAACGCCAGGCGCAGGTCTTTCTGGGCGGCCCGCCGCTCGTCAAAATGGCGACGGGTGAAATCGTTGACGAAGAATCGCTCGGCGGCGCTGAGATGCATGCCAGAATTTCGGGCCTCGCGGATTACCTGGCCGAAGACGAATGTGACGCGCTGCGCCTGGCCCGCGAAATCGTCGCGCACCTTGAAATGAAACCGCCGCCGCGCCGCATCGCTGTTGAAGAGCCGCTGTATCCGGCAGATGAACTGCTCGGCCTCGTCTCAGCCGATGTGCGCGTGCCCTTCGAGGTCAGAGAAGTGATTGCGCGCCTCGTTGACGGTTCGCGCTTTGAGGAATTCAAGGCACGTTACGGCCCGACGCTCGTCACCGGCTGGGCATACCTTCACGGCTTCATTGTCGGGATCGTGGCCAGTAACGGCGTGCTGCTTTCTGAAGCGGCGGCGAAGGGCGCGCAGTTCATCGCGCTGTGCAATCAGCAGCACATCCCGCTCATCTTTTTGCAGAACATCACCGGCTTTATGGTCGGCAGGCATTACGAGGAGCAGGGCATCATTCGCCACGGCGCGAAGCTCATCAACGCCGTCTCGAATTCAACCGTTCCGGCGATCACCGTAATGATCGGCGGCAGCTACGGCGCAGGCAATTACGCGATGTGCGGGCGGGCTTACGATCCGCGCTTCGTGTTCACCTGGCCGAATCACCGCATTGCCGTGATGGGCGCGCAGCAGCTTTCCGGCGTGATGGAGATCGTCAAGCGCGAAGGCGCGATCAAAAAAGGCGTGCCGGTCAATGAAGCCGAAATTGCAATGATGCGCCGAATGCTTGAAGACCAGATCAACGCCGAATCTGATGTCTACTTTGCGACCGCGCGCTTGTGGGACGACGGCATCATTGATCCGCGCGAAACCCGCACGGTGCTGGCCATCGCCCTGATGACGGCGTATCAGCAGCCGTTTGAGGGCACGATGGAATGGGGCGTGTTCAGGCATTAGAATGGCGCTGTCAATGTGAGGTGCAAATGAACAGAACAGACTGGCAACCGGAACCTGATCCGGTCATTGAGGCTTACAAGAAGGATGTTGACCGCACGCTGATTCGTGAGAATCTGCGGCTGACAGTCGAGCAGCGATTTGAAAAACTCATGCGCCTGTTGCGCTTTGCCGAAGAACTGCGGCGTGCCGGACAGCAGGCTTCCCGGACGCCATGACTGATTTTCCGGCCCTGCTTCATTGGCATACCCGGAGGAACCTGACCATGAATCACATGATCCCGAAGTTTATTCAACCTGCTCTGCTGACAGGGCTGGTCAGTTGTCTTCTCAGTCTGCTGATAATTCCGGGGTGGGCCTGGACAACTGAGAATCGGCAGGAGCAGGAACAAAAGAAGCAGGAGGAAGAGCCAAAGAAAGATCAATGTCAGGATGCTGAAGAGGAAGAAAGAGTAATCGAAGTTCTCAATGACAATCATCCCGCAGTGAAAATTTCTGCCATCAGGAATCACTCGAAGAAGAGCTGGCTGCACTGTCTGGAAATTGAGGTCACAAATATTTCAAATAAACCGATCTATTTCCTGGAGCTGAGTCTGAGATTCCCGGATATACAAAGTAACGGGGCTCCGATTGGAGAGGGCTTTTATTTTGGCAGCTATGATGGCGGCCTTTTTGGACATCAGGCAAAACCTGACGACCCTTCAATCAAACCAGGGGAGAAGCACGTCCTCAGATTTCAGAAGGATCGCATCGAGGTTTATGAACAGATGACGAAATATGGCCATTTTGATCACTCCGTGACGAAACGACTTGAGCTTGAGATCGTGTTGCTCAGTTTTGGCGATGGAACCGGGTTTATGAATGGCGAGGAATATTTCTGGCATCAGAACGGGGTGGCTCAGACACGGAAGCTCAACACGAAGGCAAAAAAGATCTGGTGATTCAAAACCAGAAATCGGATCAGCCGATTTCTGAACTGACAGGAATCAGGATTCAGGTATCAGGAATCAGGGAGGTGGGCGCGATGGGGGTGCAAAGTTATCGTGATTTGCAGGTCTGGCAGAAAGCGATGGATCTGGTCGTGACCTGTTACAAACTCACCAGCAGATTGCCGCAGAGTGAAATTTACGGGCTGGCCAGCGATATTCAGAAAAAGTCGCGGCTGATTCCCGCCGCTATTGCCGACGGGCACGGGCGCGAAAATACGCACGATTACCTGTCGCGTCTGTCGCTCGCGCACGGTTCGCTGATGGCGCTCGAAACCGATATTCTCACCGCCAGTCGGCTGGATTTCATTTCTGCCAGTGACATCGAACCGGTCCTCAGTCAGAGCGCTGAAGTCGGCAGAATGCTGCACGGCCTGATGAAAAGCCTGCGCGGCCATCACTGATGCCTGATCCCTGAATCCTGATTCCTGACCAGCATGAAAACCTTTCACAAAATCCTGATCGCGGGTCGCGGAGAGATTGCGCTGCGCATTATGCGCACCTGTCGCGCGATGGGCATTGCGACAGTTGCCGTTTATTCTGACGCTGATGCGACGGCCCCGCACGTCAGCGCGGCGGATGAAGCCGTGCATCTCGGCCCCGCCGCGGCAGGCGAGTCTTACCTGAAGATTGAAAAGATTATTGCGGCGGCGCGCGGCACTGGCGCTGATGCGATTCATCCGGGTTACGGGTTTTTGTCTGAGAATGCTGATTTTGCTGAAGCGTGCGCGGCGGCGGGCCTTGTTTTTATTGGCCCGTCACCGCAGGCGATGCGGCGGATGGGACTCAAAAGCGCCGGGCGGCAGGTGGCAGCGGCGGCGGGTGTGCCTGTCGTGCCGGGTTACGACGGCGAAGATCAGCGCGATGAAACGCTGCGCGTGCAGATGCGCCGCATCGGTTTCCCCGTCCTTATCAAGGCTGCGGCGGGCGGTGGCGGCAGGGGCATGCGCGTGGTGCATTCTGAAAGCGAAGCGGCTGAAGCCATCGCCGGTGCGCGGCGCGAAGCCGAAAAGGCTTTCGGCAATGGCGCGCTGCTGCTTGAAAAATTCATTGCCGGGGCGCGGCATGTCGAGGTGCAGATTCTCGGCGATGCACACGGGCATCTGGTTCATCTCTTTGAGCGCGACTGTTCGTTGCAGCGGCGGCATCAGAAGGTCATCGAAGAAAGCCCTTCGCCGGCGGTCAATTCAGAACTGCGCGAGCAGCTTGGCGCGGCAGCGCTCAGCGTCGGGCGGGCGCTTGGTTACACGAATGCCGGGACGGTTGAATTCATTCTGGCGCCGACGGGCGAGTTTTATCTGATCGAAGTCAACACGCGGTTGCAGGTTGAGCATCCGGTGACTGAACTGACGACGGGGCTTGATCTGGTCAGGCTGCAAATTGAAATCGCCGAAGGCAGGCCGCTGCCGTTCGCTCAGGCTGAACTCAAATCATCAGGACACGCGATTGAAGCGCGGTTGTATGCCGAAGATCCGGCCCGCGACTTTCTGCCCGTGACCGGCACGATTCACGAATGGCTGCCGCCGTCAGGCATTGACGGCGTGCGGATTGATGCGGGCATTGAGCGCGGGCTTGAGGTTGGGATTCATTACGATCCGCTGCTGGCTAAAGTGATCGCGCACGGCGCTGATCGCGCGGAGGCGATGCGCCGGCTCGGTTATGCGCTGCGGCACCTGTCAATACAGGGGCTGATAACGAACCGTGATTTTCTGGTACGACTGCTTGAGCATCCTGAATTCAGGCAGGGCCGGGCGCAGACGGGATTTATCAGCGAACATCTGCACGAACTGACCGGCGCTGATGACGCTCAAGTCAGCGCGGCTTCAGCGGTCGCAGCGGCGCTGTATCTGCAAAAGCGCTGGCAGACTGAGGACTCATTGATGAAAGACCTGCCGCCTGCTTACCGCAACAATCCTTATCGCAATCCGTCCGTCAGGCTGCTGATCGGAAAGAATGAAGTCGAGGTTTCGTGGCGGCGCCTGCCGAATGAGACTTTTGAGGTGACGGCCTTTGATAAAACATCGCAGGCGCGGGTGCTGGCCTTTACCCCGGGCAGCATCAGGCTTGAGCTTGACGGCGTGCAGCGGCTGTTTCATTGCACTGAAATCAAAGATCAGTTGTTGATTCATTCATCGCTCGGCGACTGCACGATCACGCGCCCGCCGCGCCATCCTGAACGGCAGTCAGCGACTGAAGCCGGATCGCACCATGCACCGATGCCTGGCCAGGTGGTCAGAATTCTCGTGGCCGTCGGGCAGCGTGTGGCGGCGGGCGAAGCGCTGCTGATTCTTGAAGCGATGAAGATGGAGCAGACAATCCGCGCCGCAGTTGACGGCGTGGTTGAAGCGATTCCGGTCAGCGCAGGTCAGGTGGTCGGGCCGGGCGAAGCTCTTGCCAGGATCAATGCTTCGCCTGACGATGATCAGGATCAGCATTTATGAGCAGATAAAAAGTTTCGTAATTGCTCAGCCTCTGTGCCGCTAACGCGGCACAGAGGCTGAGTAGTCACAAAGTTTCAGACCCACTTGTCGGACAATTTCAACAGGAGAAAAAATTATGGCGTCATCCGTGGCAGAAGCCGCACAAACTGAATTTCCATACTTCACCGAAGAACACGATATGCTGCGCGAAACCGTGAAGCAGTTCGCGCAGCGCGAAATCGCTCCGCACACCGAAGAGTGGGACGAAGCCGGAATCTTCCCGCGTGAGATTTTCAAAAAGGCTGCTGACCTGGGGTTGTTCGGCATCCGGCTCGATCCGCAATACGGCGGCAGCGGGCTTGACTGGTGGGCGACCGCCGCTTACCTCGAAGGGCTTTCCTACTCGAATAACGGCGGCGTCAACATGGCGCTGACGGTGCAGTCTGACATTACGCTGCCGGTGCTGGATGAACTTGGCACTCCTGAACAGAAGGAAGAATTTCTCAGACCTGCGATTGCCGGTGACAGAATCGCCGCGCTTGGCATCAGCGAACCCGGCGGCGGTTCGGATGTCGGCGCCATCAAAACGCGGGCAAGGGAAGACGGCGATGACCTGTTGATTACGGGGCAGAAACTGTGGATTACCAACGGCACGCGCGCGGACTTCATTATTCTGGCCGTGCGCACGGGCGAGGAGCGTTACAAGGGCGTTTCAATGGTCATCTTTCCGACCGACACCAAAGGCTTCGCGGTCGGCAAAAAGCTGCACAAGGTCGGCAATCTGTCGTCCGACACGGCTGAACTTTTCTTTGACGGCTGCCGCATTCCGAAACGCTATGTGCTTGGTGAAATGGGCCAGGGGTTTTATTACACGATGACCAATTTTCAGGGCGAACGACTGGCTTCGGCCCTGGGCGCGGTGGCCGGGATGGAGCGGGCGCTGGAAATGGCGATTGCTTACGGCAAAGAGCGACAGGCCTTCGGTCAGCCGATTGGTGAATTTCAGGTCTGGCGGCATAAATTCGCGGAACATCTGACCAGCGTTGAAGCGGCGAAATGGCTGACCTGGCGCGCGACTGATCTGATGAATCGCCGACGGCCCGCCGTCAAAGAGATCACGATGGCGAAGCTCTTTACCAGCGAGTTGTGCCAGCGAGTCGCTTACGACTGCATGCAGATTTTCGGCGGCTTTGGGTACACGGTCGAATACCCGATCAGCCGCGTCTGGCGTGATGTGCGCCTGCACACCATCGGCGCCGGTTCGTCCGAAATTATGAAAGAGATTCTGGTCCGGCAGGCGAAACTGTAAAACTTGCAGTCTGGTGGAGGAATTCGGAATTCGGAATGCGGAATTCGGTAGTCGGAATTCGGAATTCGGAAGTCGGAATTCGGTAGTCGGAAGTCGGAAGTCGGAAGGAAGAGAAGCCGCAGTTTCGCTGTCATCTGTCATA
>CAYWDW010000242.1:0-7529 GCA_964457105.1 uncultured Heliobacteriaceae bacterium | reverse complement strand
TGTGTCTGATGATCGTCGTCAGGTGGGCAGGAAACAGCTTTGTGTAGCAGTTACTCTGCCGAAGTCTCTGACGAGTAACCGCTACACAAAACAGCCTGAACGCGGGGTTACTGTTTTTTATTCTCGGCAATATATTGTCGAATCTTTTCGCGGTCGGGGTGATTCGGCCTTTTGGCGAGAAGCTGTTCGTATTCGGCCACCGCCTGGTCTTTCAAACCGGCAGCCCGGTAAAGCGTCGCCAGCCGCAGGTGAGCCTCGGCCATGCCGTTCGGGTCCAGGCGAATGGCTTCGTTCAGATAGCCTACGGCTTTCGATCCCTTTTTGATTTGCAGCCAGGTTTCGCCAAGCAGCAGATTGGCTTCAGCCGATGGCGGGGCCAGTTCGACGCTCCGGGTGAGCGGTTCAATGGCCTGTTCGTACTTTTGCTGAGAGAAATAGAGTCGGCCCAGATTGAGCAGGGCCAGCTTGTAATCAGGCCTGGCCGCTACGGCTTTCTGAAAAGCCTGTTCTGCTTCTGAGTATTTTTCCTGCTTGAAGCAGACGGTGCCGAGTTCAGTCCAGGCCTGATAATCACCGGCATCGTCGTTCACAAGCTGCTTCAGCAGCGTTGCGGCCTGCTTGTAATCCTTCCGGCTGACTGCCTCCTGCGCCTTTTCAAACAGCTTTGCGCTGTCAGGCTTCCGGTTATAAACATCTGCCGCTGAGATCACCCGATCCTTACTGCCGCCCGAAAAAGTCGTGCCGCCGCGCCATTCAAGCTCAAGGTCCTGGCGCACATCTTCTTTGGTTTGCAGTTCCATCCTGATCGGCACGCGCAGCACTTCTCCCCCGCCGATTTCAACCGCCAGGTAATACTCTCCGTTGGGAAGGCCTGAAAAGCTGTACCTGCCGTTATTGGTGACGCTCTGGCGGGCAATCGTCCGGCCTATTGAATTGTAAAGAACGACCTGGAAATTCTGCGGCAGGTTGCCGCCGACCCGGCGGTCATCAACCCTGAAATCTCCGGTCAGGGTGTGGGTAAACTCCGGCGCGGCGCCCCGGCCCCGCGACTGAGTAGTTTCCTGTCCCCTGTGCCGAGTCAGGCCACCGGCGACCAGCGGGCAGCCAAGAGCGAGCGCCAGCAGAAACGGTAAAACATGATGGTTCATCATCCGGCTCCCTTCTTTCGTTATAGCGATTTGCTGATGCGTGCGACCTCCGCCCGGAGCAGTACAGAGAGCGGTAGCGACCTGGTGACTGTGCAGGCGCTGCCCTCGGAGTCACCAGGTCGCTACCGCTCCCTGTACTGCTCCGGGCACACGCGCCTGCAAACCGCTATAAGCCTGCCTGGGAAAAACCAAAGGGGCTGGCAATGTCAGAAAGCATTGCCAGCCCCGCATCAGGAGTTGATCGGTCAAACTAGAATTCGATTCGCAGGGCAAACTGCATCACGCGGGGTGAACCCTGAATGCTGTCGAATTTGCCCCAGTCGGACGGAACCGCTTTGGCCTGGAATGGATCCTGCGGCACACCGAAAGCGGCAATGCCGGTGAATCGCTGAGTATTGGTGACGTTGAAGACCTCCCAGCGGAACTTGATCTGTTTCCCCTCGCCGGGCAGTTTGAAGGCCTTGTAGAGTCCCAGATCGAGCGCCACATAGCCCGGGGCGCGCAGAATGTTGCGGTCGCCGGTCTCGCCCGGATAGGCGTTCCGGTAGCTTTGGAAGGCCGCGAGCGGATCGCTGAAAAGGTTCGGATCGCCAGTCCGGGTTGGCGAAGCCTTGACCGGACGAATGGCCACCACGTTCGACTGCACGTTCCAGTTCGTCGCCCAGCGCGCATCGTCAAAGGGCTGTCCGGCAGGCAGGCCCGAATTCCACCGGAAGATGCCGGTCGTCTGCCAGCCGCCAATCAGCAGGTCCGCCACTTTCGGCAGATTGCCGAGGAATCGTTTGCCTTCCCCGAAGGGCAGGCCGACGATGTAATTGGCGTTGATGATGTGCCGGATGTCGAAATCCGAACTCGCCCGGTTGATGTTGAGATCCAGCGGATTGACGATGAACGCCGAGCCGTAGGAAGTGGATGACTGAAGACCGGAAGCAATATCCAGTGAGTGACCGAGCGTGTAGTTGAAATCAAACGAAAAGTCCCTGCTGAACCGCTTCCGCACGGTGAACTGACCGCTGTGATAATCCGACGTGCCAACGGTCGAGAAGGCCGAGAAGGCCGCATACTGCGGATGGAAGAACAGGTTGTCCCCATAACCAAGCCCGTCGTCCCACAGCGCCTGAACGAACGTGTAATCGGTGGTGTTGCGCCCGCCCACCGCGCCCCTGGCGACGCGGCGATAAGCGGCCTGCGTGGCCGACAGCGCGACGGTCTGACCCAGCACGCTGTAATTACCAGCCAGGCCGGGGAAGATGTTCTCGAAATACGGAATCTTCGGCACCGAAGCAATGGCGGCATTCTGGTACCGGAGGTCAATCAGCTTGCGCATCGCCGTGTACCAGGTGTCGTCTGATTTCGGGTCTTTCAGGTTATTGAGGTGCATGATGTCGCGGGTGACGAGCAGATTACGCGCCAGGCGCCCGACGTAACTGGCCTCCACCGAAAAGCCCCGTCCGAGATCACGGCCCCACGAAAGATTGAAGCTGTAATTGACCGGCGTGACCAGCGTGTCATCGAGCGATGATTCAATCCGCTGATCCTGGTCAGCCGGCGTGGTCAGCGGGAATTTCAGGGTTGAGCCAAAATTGATGCCCGGCAGCGTGCGGACGTTCTGACCCAGTCCGGTAAAAAGTGGCGCGAGCCGGTCACTCACGTTGTAGGTATTGGCCGAAACGCCTGTTGACGAGGTAAAGCCGAGCGTCGAATTGAGGTCGAACGCCACCGCAAGCTGACTGCCAATGCGGTCATAGGTCGTGCGGAAGCCGCCGCGAATAGTGCTGCGGCCTTCACCGAAGATTCGCTTCAGCACAGGATTACTGAAATTGGGCGACCACGCCACGGCAATTGACGGCGCAAAGTTGTTCCAGTCCTGGTCATAGTATCCGCCCTTGTCATTGGCCTTGCCGGCCAGATCAACGGTAATCAGGTTATTGAACGGTTTGCCCGCCGCCGCGCCGGCCACGCGCTGATCAAAGAACTCGCCCAGACTCTGATCCGGTTTCACCTGCACGCCGTTGGCTTCATAAACCGGCGTCGAGGTGGACCAGCGCAGGCCGTAAGTGACCGTCAGATTCGGGCGAATGCGCCAGGTGTCCTGCCCGTAAAATTCAGACTCCTGCGTGGCGAATTTGCGGGCGACGCCCTGCCCCACAGATTGCAGGCTGCCGTCCTTGCCGTAATTGAGGCTGACGCCATACTGCGACAAGCGCCCGATCACTGCCGTCAGCGCATCGCGCAGATCGTCGGGTGAACCACCCACATTTGAGAAGATCGGATCGCCGGCATCGGTGTACAGAATCACGTCGCCGGAAAAGTCATAATACGAGGGGTTGGTGGTCGAAGTATCAAAGGCCGCCCCAAACGAGGTGCGACTGTTGGTAATGAGCCGGATGTTGGTGCCGTACTGCATCGCGTGGTTGCCCTTGGTCCAGGACAGATCATCCACGAAGTTGTGCAGCGGGGTCACTCGTTCCAGCGCCCGCGTGAAATTCAGCGACTGGTAAATGAAGCGAAAGTTGAAAAAGTTCTGTTGTGAATCGCCACCCAGGGTGAACGAATCGCGGGTCAGGCCATACTTGAAATTGTTGACGAGCGTATTGCTCAGCGTCCAGGCATGACCAAACGCTACCCCCTTGGGATGATTCCAGTTCGTCGGCGCCAGCGTGTCCGGGAAGCGGCTCACGCCCGTACTCACGTCGTTCTGATAATTGAAGCGGGCAAACACCACCTGCTTGTCGGACAGGTTCGCATCGAATTTGGCAATGAAAGTGTTCTGGCGCACCGGCGTCGGCGCATTGAAGCGGAAACCGCCCGTGTTGAGTCCGTCCCCCTGCGTGGTGCTGTTGGCCGGGTACCGACGGGCCGCATCGGCCAGCACCGACAGCGCTGTCGAGTTCGTCCCCGGATCAACCCCATTGGCAGCCAGGTAAGCGGTGCTGATTTGAGCGCGCGTCAGGCAGGTCACACCGGCAGGAGTACCCGCCGGGCAGGTTGGATCGCTCGAACCATCTTCAGAAAAATACCGCACAATCCCCTGGCCCAGCGACGGCAGCGGAACTTCGCGGACGACGGTTGAGCCTTTGGCTTCGCGGAAGCCTTCGTAGTTGAAGAAGAAAAATATCTTGTCTTTTCTGATCGGGCCGCCAATCGAACCGCCGAAATTGTTGCGCAGCAGCTTCGGTCGTTCGACGCCGTCCTTGTTATTGAACCAGTCATTGGCTGCCGTCACCGTGTTGCGGTGATATTCATACAGCGAACCGTGAAACTGATTGGTTCCCGACTTGGTCACCAGCGCGACCTGCGCGCCGGATGAACGGCCCTGATCCGCGTTCGGATTGGTGGTCGTGACGCGAAATTCCTGCAGCGAGTCCGGGGTTGAGCGCAGCACGCTGAAGAAAGCCGCTCCGGCCTGCTGATCATTCACGTCAATACCGTCCAGCGTGACGTTGGCCTGATCGGAACGTCCGCCGTTGACATATCCGTCAGCCGTCACTCCGGGCTGCAGCGTCAGCAACCCGACAACGTTGCGCGAGAGCAGCGGCAGTTCTTTGACCTGAGTCTCATTGAAAGTGTTGCCGATGGTGGCGTCAGAAGTGTTGAGCGTTGATTCGCCACCGGTGATCGTCACCGTTTCGCTGACGGCGCCGACTTCCCGGAAGGAAAGATTCAGCGTCATCGGCGTGCTGACCAGCACTTCAACATCGTCTCTGGCAATGGCCTTGAATCCCTGAGCCTCGGCCCGCACCTGATACATGCCCGGCGCGAGTTGCGGAATCTGGTATGAACCGTCACTGGTGGTCGCCACCGTGCGCGTGGCTTTGGTTACCTTGTTGGTCACAGTGACCGTCGCGCCTGCAACCGCGTTCCCCTGCGGATCAGTAATCAATCCCGAAATCGAAGTGTTCTGGGCCATGGCCGCAACGGCGCTCACGGCCAGAAAGAGCATGATCAGCCCGCACCTCAAAACGAATCGAAAGTGGAACATAAAACCTCCTGTTTAGTGGTGGACTAAGTGTTGACGGGGATTCAGAAGTATTGCCGAAACGAATCGTTCATCCGTCTGGTAACTGTGCTTTTCAATCGCTGTGGTAATGCGTGAGAACTGAATCCGTGAAAGCCGCAATCACGTCGCTGACCAGTGTGACAACTGCTCAGCCGAATAATTCTGTCTGGACCTGCAAGGTGAACCTTAGTTGGAATCAATCAATATGCCGAACGGATTATATCGGCAGCCGCCGCTTCCACCAAATCATTCAGAGCCGATAAATATTTTGAGCCGTTGAGCCTGGCCATCGCCCGGCCCTGCTGCCGCCGATAAATCTCTGCGGACTGAAGCGCAGGCTGTTCAGAATTTCGGATTTCAGGTTCAGATTTCTGGATAAAACGACAGGCGGGATCAAAGGATGAGGACCAGCGACCTGGGAAAATGCAAAACGCCGCGCTGCAAACGCTGAAAGAACGATTTCTTTCAGCCCCCTTTACGTCTGCAACGCGGCGCTTACTCCCCTTTTCAACCTGCGAGCGGTTGCCGGGAAATGGGCACGGACGCGCGATGGAAAACTCCGGATTTTCGCGGTGAAAGTCCGGCCCCCTTGATTCTCCTGCCTCGCGCGCCGATCTCAATGAACTTGTCAATTGCTGGCCTCCGACAACGATTCCTGCCGGAGACGCCGACAGACAAAACAAGCCGCGTGCCAGCCCTGCATCGCTGCCCGGCCAGTCAGGCCAAGCTGCTGGCTGATAACGGTTTGACAGTCTGACAAGGGAGCCAGGGCGCAACCATCAGCCCTGATTGTGATGGGAGTCTCATACCAATCGGTAAGCTGTTCTCAACGATTTGGTGCAGCGCGGTGCAGGGACTGCCCGTCTCAGTGAGGCTGTGATTTTTCGGGCAACGGCAATCAGGGATTTTGCCGGATGCACCAGGGACACCTGCCACTCGTTCGCCGCGTGTTCATCGTTTCGGCGATGACTGCGAATTTGTCGTTCCGGCAAGCTGATCGAGCGCGGCGCTGATTGCGGTCAACTCCTTCATCAGATCGTCATAACGCTCAAAGGCGTCTCTGCCGACTTTCTGATCTGCCTGGCCGATCATCCGCGCGATGTTTGAGAACTGGTCAATCAGCATCGGCTGCGGATATGGGCCGCCGGCGGTGACGACGCGAGCGGCGAGGTCGCGCAGTTTTGCGGACGCCTGGGCGTTGTCTTTCATTCGCTCGCGGGCTTCACGAATGCGAGTGGCAAGCTTGCGCGCTTCGCTGATCGCCGCGTTCACCTTCAGGCTGAACTCAAGCTGCTCGCGCAAATCGGCAATCGTCACGCCATCAGCCGCGACGCGCGGATCAAGTCTGATTTCGAGCGGGCGCGTCTGATTCCAGCTTCCGACTGAAAGCCTGACCTGATAACGACCCGGCACAGCGAGCGGGCCGAAGCCTGCGCCGTCAGCGCCCGCGTGACGCAAATCCCAGACGAAGCGATTCAGCCCGGCTTTCTTCGTCGGCCTCGTTGCGCCACCGCCGCCACGCGGGCCGCGCATGCCCTGCGCCTGATCGGCAGTCGCCTGCTGACCGCTGGTGAATGACCGCACGACTTTGCCGGCGGCATCAAGGATTTCAAGCTTCACTTCGTCCGCCGGTTCTGAGGCGAGGTAATAGTCAAGCTGCGCGCCATTGGGCGGATATTCCGGCGCGGTCGCGCTCGGCGCTGATGGCGTGTAACGCATCCGGTAAGCTTCACGCGGCTCGAACAGATGCGCCCCGGCTTTCGCGTCAAAGCGCGATTCAGCATTTCCGCGCGCGGCTGACTGCGCCTGGGCAAGCTGCTCAAGCGGCGTGATGTTGTCCATCACCCAGAACGAACGACCCATCGTCGAGATCACCAGGTCTTGGCGGTGAACTTTGATGTCAGTCACCGGAGTCACCGGCAGATTCTGTTGCAGCGTCTGCCAGTGCTTTCCCTGATCGAACGAAACAAACGCGCCGAACTCTGTGCCCGCGTACAACAGCCCTTCACGATCAGGATCTTCGCGCACGACTCTTGTTGGATAATCCGACGGAATCCCATTCTTTCCATCGGTCAGCCGCGTCCACGTTGCGCCGTAATCGTTCGTCACGAAGATATAAGGCTGCCAGTCATCGAGCATGAAACGATAAGCCGCGATGTAGGCCGAGCCTTTGCGATGCGGCGAATCCTCTATGTTCTGAATGTGGCTGTCGCGGGGCAGATCCTTCGGCGTGACGTTCTTCCACGTTTTGCCGCTGTCGCGGGTCACATAAACCGGCCCGTCATTCGCGCCGGTCCAGATTACGCCGCGTTCGAGCCGCGATTCCTTAATCGCATACAGCGCGCTGTAAACTTCTTCGCCCGTAATGTCGCGGGTGATCG
>CAYWDW010000241.1:0-7551 GCA_964457105.1 uncultured Heliobacteriaceae bacterium | reverse complement strand
CCGAAGAGCAGCAACCCGCCGAGCGTCGGAATGACCTCTTCCCTGAAATTCACGGCCAGCCCCATATCCCGCAGAACGTAATCGGTCGGGAAGCCTTTGGCGGTTTCGCCCCAGTAACCCGGATTGACGCCGCGCACGTAGCTCCAGAAAAGCGCTTCATCAATGTCACTGCTGCGCGCCCCGAAAAGCGGAATCTGCTCAAAGCGGGTCAGGTAAGCTTCGCCATAGATTTCCGACAGTTCCTCGCGCGTCGCCTCGCGTTTGCTTGCGCCTTCGCGCAGATAAAATCTGTCATCAAGTGTCCGGTGCGGACGTTTGTGCGTGTCCACTTCGATCACCACCAGGCGGCGGCCACTATCGAAAGCGACTTTATTGATGTAGGGAAAAACCGGCGGCTGAATCTGATGCGCGCAGATGTCGCGCAACTGCTCCTCGATGCTTTCAGGATCTTCGACACCCTCGATGCGCAATTGATCGTTGACGCCGAAAATCATCGCGCCGCCGTCGGTATTGGCCAGCGCGATCAGTTCCGCCGTGACTTTTTCGATATTGCTGAATCTGACCTTGAGTTCGAGGTAAGTGTCCTCGCCGCCGCGCAGGAGCCGGACCAGTTCGCCGCGCGTCGTGGTTGGCGCAGGCGTCGAACCCAGGTACTCGTGATAAGAGCGTTCGGTTTGTGGGGCGTGACGGCGTGAATTGTGGAAACGCTTGCGGGCCATGGCGTGCAGGTGCAGCGATTCAAGCGCACGGGCAGCGCGGCTGATGAATCACCGATGCGCCCGGAGAGGCTGCTGGAATAACCGTCACCGGGAGACAGATTTTTGAAAGAACAGGCGCTCAGTCAGCCAGGGTGTCTGTCACTTTGAAACCGCTCTCAGGCTGAAATGACCAGGCAGGGCCGACCGGCGAACTGGCAAACTGTGAAATTGTAAAGACAGGCAGATCGTCCGCTTCAGGCAGCTTTGCTCTTGTCGTGGCCGTCCTCGTCCTTGTCTTCATTAACCGCTTTCTTGAAATTCTTGACGCTTTCGCCGAGGCCTTTGGCCAGTTGCGGCAGGCGGCTGCCACCGAAGAGAAACAGCAGGATGACCAGAATGATGAGCAGTTCCTGCATGCCAAACCCAATTAACAGGATGTTATTCATGACGATCTCCTTTGCGCGGCATTGTAGCCGTCGCCGCGCAGGGGTGTCAATTCAGGTTCAATTTGCTGTTTGCCGGGACGGGTGTTATATTGCGCGGCAGTTGAAGCGGGTACTCAAACGTCTTTTGCAATTTGTGTTTTACTCCAGGGAGGATGTGTCATGTCTGAAGATCGTGGCGGTAATAACAGTCTGCTTTTCTTTCTGCTGGGCACCGGAATCGGAGCTTTGACGGCGCTGCTGTTTGCCCCGAAAGCGGGCAGCGAACTGCGCTCGGATATTGCTGACGCCACCAAACGCGGCCTCGACCAGGCCCGCGACACCGGGCGGCAGCTTGGCGAACGCGCCAATGATTACTATCAGACCGGAGTTGAAAAAGCGGCGGATCTCGCCGCCCGCAGCCGTGAAGCTGTCAGCGACGTGACGGATCGCAGCCGCGAAGTCATCACCCGTCAGAAAGCCTCACTGGCGGCGGCCATTGAAGCTGGCAAACAGGGCTACCGTGAAGCCAGAGAGGCCGATCAGAAGGGCGCTGCCTACGAGGAAAGCTAAAGGCCGGGGCCGACGACACGGCGACAGGGCTGCTGACCGGCAGCCCCGATCCCGGCTTGCAGGTCTGATTTACGCCGCGGCGCTGTTTCATCCTGTCGGTGTGTTCCTGTCGGTGCTGCATGGAAACTCATCTCGATACTTACCTCATCGTCATTCTGGTTGTCGTCACGATCCTGCTGATCGTTCAGGCCGCCGTCTTTGTCGGGCTTTATCTGCTGGCCCGGCGCGCGATGGCGCTGGCCGAAAAGGTCAGCCAGTTGCAGACCCGCGCTGAATACCTGATCAACAACACCGAACCGGTGCTGAAGATGGCACACGGGCTGATGACCGAACTCAAAGACGCTTCCGGTTACATTGCTCAGGGCGCGCAGCATCTGACGGCTATTACCGAGATGGCGAAAGATGAGGCCGCCTCAATTCGCGGCCTGCTCGGTGACAGCACGGCCCTGGCCCGGCGCGAGGTTGAACGCGCGCGCGAAAAGGCCGACCAGATTCATGCCACGCTGGCGAATGCCACCGATCAGTTTCAGATCACGACTGAAATCGTCCAGCGCCGCATCCTCGAACCGGCCCGGGAATTTTCCTATATTATGTGTGGTGTCCGGCGCGCGCTTGAAGTGCTGATGGCGGGTAACCGGTTGCCGGTTAATCGCGCCTACCAGGACGAAGAGATGTTTATCTGACCCGCCCCCTGATTTTCTCAGCCGTTCCGGCGGCCTGACACCGACAGCCCCCTGAAGGAACCTGATGTCCCCATTTATCAGGTGAAGTGAAATCATGGCTCCCTCAATGGTCAATCTGGCTGCCGTACAGGCAGCGCCGATTTACATGAACCTGGAACGCAGCCTGGCCAAGGCGCTCAACCTGATTGCCGGAGCTGCGACCAAGGGCGCGCAACTTGTCGTCTTTCCTGAAAGCTGGCTGCCGGGTTATCCGGCCTGGCTGGATTACTGCCGTGATGTCACGCTCTGGGATTATCCGCCGGTCAAGCGGCTGTACGCCGCACTCTATGAAAACAGCGTCACCATTCCAGGGCCGGTGACTGAAGCTCTTGCCGCCGCCGCACGCGAACATCAGGCGACCGTGGTCATCGGAGTTCACGAACGCGTGCTGGAAGGGCCGGGACACGGGACGCTCTACAACACGATGCTGACTTTCGGGCCGACGGGTCTGATTCTGAATCGTCATCGCAAAATCATGCCGACCTTCAGCGAGCGCCTGATCTGGGGACAGGGCGACAGTCACGGGTTGCGGTCGGTTGAAACTCCGGCGGGCCGGATTGGCGGGTTGATCTGCTGGGAACACTGGATGCCGCTGGCTCGTCAGGTTCTGCACAACGCTGGCGAAGACATTCACGTGGCGGCCTGGCCGGCGGTCAAAGAGATGCACCAGGTGGCGAGTCGCCATTACGCTTTTGAAGGTCGCTGTTTCGTCGTGGCTGCCGGAGCGATTATGCGCGCGCGCGACCTGCCGCGTGAACTGGAAGCGGTGGCGAGCCTCGCGGAAAATCCTGAAGCTTTTATTCTCAATGGCGGCAGCGCCGTGATCGGCCCCGATGGTCATTACGTCGCCGGGCCGGCCTTCGATTGTGAAGCTCTCGTGATGGCGCGCGTCAATCTCGAACGCATCCACGAAGAGAATCTGACGCTGGACGTGACCGGGCATTACAGCCGCCCTGACCTGTTCGATTTTCACCTCAGAAACGAGGACGGCAAGGGTCAGCACACCAACGGCTGGCCTGAGCGGCGCGACCGGCCCGAGGCCGCTTCACGCCAGTTTTACTTTGAAGGCGCCCCGGCTGAGCCGCGCAAACCCTGAGATTTTGCCCGCAGATTCTGCACCTCGCGCTGCTTCCCCTTTTTGCAGCGCTTGACATCTCTGAGGCTGCAAACAAAACCTGGGCTGCTGCACAGTTCCCGAAACGCATTCCATTTCGCGGAGTCACCACAACTATTTTCAGACTGGAAGCCAGCATTATGTCATTCGGCAAAGCACTTTCGTTTCTGCTCTGTTTCGCGCTCCTGTTTTCGTCTGCCGCCGTGCCGACCAGTTTCACTGCACGCACCGCTGTTCAGGCGGCGTCGCGCCCGCCGGTGCGTGGTAAACATGGCATGGTGTCATCGGTCAGCGAAATCGCGTCGCAGGTCGGCGTTGACATTCTCAGGCGCGGTGGCAATGCCATTGATGCGGCAGTCGCGGTCGGGCTGGCGCTGGCGGTGGTGTGGCCTTCAGCGGGTAATCTGGGCGGCGGCGGCTTTATGGTCATCCGGCTGGCGAACGGCAAGGCAACGGCCCTTGATTACCGCGAAATGGCTCCGGCAGTCGCGCGCCGCAATACCTATCTGGACGACAAGGGCGAATACATCAAAGAGTCGTCAACCTTCGGGCACAAAGCTGCTGGCGTGCCCGGCACGGTGGCGGGTCTGGCTTATGCGCTGGAAAAATACGGCACGATGAAATGGGCACAGGCGGCTGAACCGGCGCACCGCCTCGCGGCAGAAGGCTTTCCCGTCTGGTACATGCTCGAACGCAGTCTGAAAGGCAGTCAGGATGAACTCGCGCGCTATCCTGAAACGAAACGCATCTTCCTGCGTGACGGCAAGCCTTATGAGACGGGCGAAATCTTCCGTCAGCCGGAACTCGCCGCGACGTTTGCGCGCCTGATCAAATCAGGGCCGCGCGAATTTTATGAAGGCAGGACTGCACAACTGATCGAAGCGAGCATGAAACGCGCGCTGAACGGGCAGACCTGGATAACGGTGCAGGATCTGAAAAATTACAAGGTCGTCGAGCGCGAACCGCTGCGCACGACTTATCGCGGTCACGAAGTCATCACAATGCCGCCGCCGTCATCGGGCGGCGTCGCGCTGATTGAGATGCTCAACATCCTGGCAAAATTCGACCTCAGGGAAATGGGTTTCGGCTCGGTCGCCTCAACTCATCTGAAGGTTGAAGCCATGCGCCGCGCCTTTGCCGACCGCGCCGAATTTCTGGGCGATCCTGATTTCGTCAAGGTTCCGGTGGCCGGGCTGACCTCGCTTTCGTATGCTGAAAAGCTGGCGGCCACCATTCGCCCTGATCGCGCCTCAACCTCCGAAGAAATCGGGCATGGCAACCCGGCGGCTTATGAATCGGACGAAACCACGCACTTCACCGTCGTTGACAAGGACGGCAACGTCGCCACCAGCACTTACACGCTCAATGACAGCTTCGGCAACAAGATCACGGTTGAAGGCGCCGGCTTCCTGCTCAATAACGAGATGGATGATTTTGCGCCGAAGCCCGGCTCACCCAATTCTTACGGCCTGATTCAGGGCGAAGCCAATGCTGTGACCGCTCGCAAGCGACCGCTGTCATCCATGACACCGACGATTGTGCTCAAAGATGGCCGACTGTGGTTTGCCATTGGCAGCCCTGGCGGGCCAACGATTATCAATACGGTCATGCAGGTGCTGACTGACATTATTGATTACGGGATGAATATTCAGCAGGCGATTGACGCGCCGCGCGTGCATCATCAGTGGCTGCCTGATCAGATCACTTATGAGCCAATGGGCCTGGCGCCTGACGTGCTCAACCGGCTGCGCGAGATGGGACACAGATTTGTCGAACACCCGCGCTATATGGGCGATTGTGAAGGAATCATGATCGAAGACAAAACCGGGGTCCGGCTTGGCGGCAGCGATCCGCGACTTGATGGCCGGTCGGTCGGTTACTGAAGCGGGTTGTGGGCGGGGCAGATGAACACCATTTTTTCTGCCGCACCCTGTAGAATTTTCCTGGTCGTTTCACTTCACTGCGCAGGAAATACCTGCCTGCTCGGCGACCGGAGCGGAATCAGAATTAATAAGTTCCGGTCGGCTTTGGGCTGAAGCGTGCCGCGACACAAGATCGTGGCGGTTAAATCAAAGAATCTGTTCAATCTCTCCCCTGCTGATTCTGTGTCCGGGTCTGCGCCTGGCCGATTAATCGGGTCTGTGCGCTGCCTGGCACATCCTTTGCCACTTTTTTTCGATCACTACCGGCTTTGAGAAGATCTGGCAACACAGGAGTAGCGTTATGTTCGATGGAAGAATCAGAATCCTCGTGGTGGAAGACGAGGAAAACACCCGGCTGGCGCTGGCCGAACTGCTTCAGCTTGACGGGTTCGATGTGGTCACGGCCTGCAATGGTGAAGAAGGTTATCAGAAGGCGCTCTGGTGTGATCCTGATGTCATCATCACTGATCTGGTGATGCCGGTGACGGACGGGCTGGAGATGTCGCATCGCATTCGCAGCGAAGCAGGCAGGGTCAGTTCAGTGCCGATCCTGGCGCTGAGTGGCAATATGAATGATTATCATCTGACCAGCCGCCTCAATTCAGGAATCAATCGCTTTGTCCGCAAACCAATCAGTGATTACCGCTCACTGGCCGATACGATCAGATCGCTGCTGGTTTCAAAACGCGCGGTGGTTCCCGTTGTCTGAGGTCAGCTTCATTGACAATCTCACATCAGCGCTTCGCGCACTTACTGCAATCCCGCATCAGCAGTAGTTTCTGCCTGTATCTGCGGTGATATGTCTTGACGCTCATGCACGCACTCACTAGAATGCCAGCACCCCCGGAGCTGTGCGACCTTTCAATCGCTGCGAACATAAGCAGCACTGGTTTTCCTGTCCGGTACAGTTCTGTCATTAATTGCCCCTCCCCCGCCGTGTCCCTGTCTTGAGGACGTATGTCGAAAGAGTCTGCCCGGAAAGTGCTGGTGGTTGACGATAATGACGACATTCGCGAAATGCTCGCGGTGCTGCTCGATATGCAGGGTTACAAAGTTGTCGTGGCAGCCGATGGTGAGGAAGCGGTCTCTGTCGCCAATCGTGAAGAGCCGGATGTGATCCTGATGGATGTGATGATGCCGAAGCTCGACGGCCTGGAAGCGGCCCGCCGCATTACGCAAAATCCCAGACTCAGCCGGGTGCCGATTATCGGGTTGTCAGCCTTCAGTGATCCGCTGACTGAGAACGGCCAGGCCAATGCGTTTTCCTGGCGCGCGTACCTGCGCAAGCCGATAGATGTGGATGAACTTGAGCGGCTGCTGATCAAAACCCTGCGCGAAGACGATGATTCCCTGCGCGCCCGCAACTGATAACTCACTTCCCTTCCCAACCTCAAGAACTCTGATTCAGACTCTGATATGCCAGCCGTGCTGCGCCAAGCAGGCCCGTGTTTCGGCCAAGTGTTGCGCTCAGAATCCGGCACTGCCGCGCCGCCAGCGGATGCGCCCACAAGCGCGCCTCGCGCCGCACTTCATTGAGATAAGGCCGCAGCGCCACGCCAAGTTCGCCGCCCATCATCACTACTTCAGGATTGAAGATTGAAATCAGCTCCGCCACGCCGCGTCCCAGCCACGCACAGACATCCGTGACCACACCCAGCGCCAGCGAATCGCCGCTGCGCGCAGCCCGAATGACTATTTCCGCCGTCAGATGACGCGGATCTTCTGAGACCACACGGCTGAGCGGCGAATCAGTATCTCCCGACCAGTTCTCGATTGTGCGCCGCACCAGGGCTGCTGTTGCTGCTTCCGTTTCCAGACAGCCGCGCTGCGCATACTCTTCTCTGAAGCCCTCGCTCAGCGCAAACCAGCCCGCCGCTCCGGCCACGCCGCCCGCGCCCTGAATAATCTTTCCTTCGGCAATGATCCCGGCTTCAATCCGGCGCCCCACACTGACAAAGATCGCGTGCTGTTTGCCCTCAGCCGCGCCGCACCATTGTTCAGCCACGACTCCGGCGATGGCCTCCGAGGTCAGCGCAATCACCGGCAGGGCTGAATCCAGGCGTTCAGCGCGCGCACGCTTTGCCGACGTGGCCCGGCGCA
>CAYWDW010000240.1:0-7598 GCA_964457105.1 uncultured Heliobacteriaceae bacterium | reverse complement strand
AGCTGACCGGCCATCAGCATTTTCCCCTGCAACTCTGGAAACTCAGCGCGCGTGGTATACTGCCTGGGCGGAACGCGCCCGACGTTGTCATCACCTTTGCTTTCATCGCATGACCAGATTTCTGCACATTGCCGACATTCACCTGGGGATTCGTCGCTACCGGATGGAAGAACGCACGGCTGATTTCTTTCACGCCTGGCGCGATTGCATTGACCGTTACGCACTGAAGCAGAAAGTTTCGTTCGTGCTGATTGCCGGAGATTTCTTTGACACGCGGCGGGTTGAACCGGTGGCGATGAACCACGCCATGTTCTGCCTGGTAAAGCTGCGTGACGCGGGCATTCCGGTCGTCGTCATCGAAGGCAATCACGATCAGCACGAGGCGCTGCAGAAAGCAAGCTGGCTGCAAAGCCTCTCGCAGTGGGGCTTCATCCGGCTGCTCGAACCGGAGTACGACGAGGGCCGCGTTATTTTCAAACCCTGGGATGACGCGAAGCGGCGCGGCGCTTTTACCGACATTGACGGCGTGCGGATTTTCGGTTCGAGCTGGTACGGCACGACGGTCGGGCGCATGCTGCCGGCACTGGTTGATGAACTGCGGCAGCATTACAGCACGCAGCATTACAACGTGATGATGCTGCATACCGATGTCGAAGGTCAGCAGAATCGCCCGATCCCCGCGCTCCCGGTGGCGAAACTGGCCGAACTGAAAGAGGTCGTCAATTACCTCGCGCTCGGTCACACGCATAAAAATTTCGAGATTGATGGCTGGGCTTACAACCCCGGCTCGCTTGAAGCGTGCAGCGTGGATGAATATGCCAATGTGCGCGGCGCTTATCTGGTCGAACTTGCCGGTGGCACGCACGCGGCGCAACTGATGCGCGATTATCATCAGCGCCCGTTCCGGCGGCTGGATTTCGATGTCAGTGGCCAGGCCGAACCTGAAGCATTGCGGGAAGCCCTGCTGGCAAAGCTCCGGCTCGAACTGCCCACGCACAAGCCGGATGAGACTGACGAGATGGCACCGGTGGTTGATCTTTCATTGCGCGGGCATCTGGGCTTCAAGACCGCGCTGCTGGAACTCAGTCGCATTCGTGATGACATCAGAAACGAGTTTCAGCCGTTCGTGGTGCAGGTGCGCGATCAGACGGTGCCGGTTGAATACGCGGTCGCGGCGGGAGCCGGTGAAACAGTCGTGTCGCGCGCTGAACGCGAGCGCCACGTCATTCAGGATCTGATTGCCCGCGATGCCCGCTTCCGCGATCACGCGGTTGAATTTGCCGGACTGGTGCTGGAAGCCAAACGGCTGGCCCTGGCGGGCGAGGCACCGGCCAGAATTACGGAACTGATTGAGCAGCGTCTGACGGCGATTGACGCGGCGCGGGCGCCGGAGCAGGCCGCCGGCACCAATGCCTGAGCGGAAAACTGAGCAGGGCAAATTACGTGCTGGAATTTTGCGCTGATTCCAGGCACAATGCAGTCACTTCAGTGACGCGCCCCTCATCACTCCGCCTTTGGTGCCTGCCACAGACCGGGATCAGGGTGCGATAAATCCGCGGTGATCGTTATGGAATCTTTCTTTTATCTTTTGTCCCTTATTCTTTTTCTGCAAAGCCTGCTGGTCCTCGCCGCCGCTTTACGCCTGGCGCGTTATGCGCTGCGCACGCCGTCGGCCCGTCACCGCTATCAGCCCAAAGCCGTGGTCATCGTGCCGTGCAAGGGCCTTGATCCGGGCTTTGAGGAAAACATCGGTTCACTCTTTGCTCAGGATTACCGCGAGTACGAAATCATCTTCGTGACCGAGCGTGAAGCTGATCCGGCCTATGACACGCTGGCTGAACTGATCCGGCAAAGCCACCGTTCGGCGTGGCTGGTGGTGGCCGGTGAAGCGACCCGGTGCGGCCAGAAAATTCATAACCTGCGTGCCGCGCTGGACACGCTGGATGCCGTCAATCGCCGCGCTGAAATCATTGTCTTCGCTGATGCCGACGCGCGTCCGGCAGGGAACTGGCTCTCGGAACTGGTCGCGCCGCTGGCTGATGAAAGCGTCGGCGCCACGACCGGCTATCGGTGGTATCTGCCCGCTGAAGGCAGCCGGAGCCGTTTCTGGCCACTGCTGCTGTCGGTCTGGAATGCCGGGCTGCTGACGCTGTTCGGTGAACGGTCAGCCTTCGCCTGGGGCGGAGCGATGGCGGTCCGGCGCGATTATTTCGAGCAGTCGGGAATCAGGGAAAAATGGGCTGCCGCAGTCAGCGATGATTACGTCCTGACCGACGTTGTCAAAGCCGCCGGCCAGCGCATCAAATTTGCGCCTGCCTGCCTGGTGGCGACTCCGTTCAGCGGCGGGTTCAGGGAGATGCTGGAATTCACAACGCGGCAGATGATTATCACGCGGGTTTATGCACCCCGCCTCTGGCGTCTGGCGATGGCGACACATCTGCTTTTCAATCTGGCATTCTGGGGCGGCATCCTGCTGAGCGTGGTTAAGTCAGTCAGCGGTGACGCGCCGCCGGGGCTGGTCTGGCTGCTGGCCGGAATCTTTTCGCTGGGCGCGCTGGCCGGAGGGGTGCGGGCGGTCGTGGCAGCGCGGCTGCTGGAAGAAGATCACCATCAGATTGCCGGTCACTGGTGGGCCTGGCTGCTGCTCAATCCGCTGGCTTCGCTGCTCTGGCTTTACAACGTCTGCGCCTCGGCGCTGACCCGGCGCATCAAGTGGCGCGGCATCGGCTATGAGCTGAGCGCGCCGGATCAAACGCTGATCTGGCAGCGCGACCAGGCATTCATTGATGAAGAACGGCGACAGCAGATCCTGAAGCCGAATCAGGCCCAGGCGCATTCAACCCCGTCGGAACTGCGCTGAACCACACGTCCGATGGCCGACCATGCGCAATTTCAGGCGCTTGACAGCCAGCCGGGCCGGTCAATATACTCCCCGCTTTGCAAACAGGCGCCGATTCCATGCATGAGTCATCGCCGTCAGTTTTGAGTCAGTTATTCAAGGAGAGAATCAGGTCATGCCGAATCATAAATCAGCCGAGAAACGCGACCGTCAGAACGCGCGCCGGAATGCTGTCAACACCGCCAATCGCAGCCGCCTGCGCACTGAAATCAAAAAGCTGCGCGCCGCGATTGAAAAAGGTGATGCTGAAACCGCCCGCACGCTGCTGCCCGCGACCATTTCAATGATTGACAAGGCGATTCAGAAAGGTGTGCTGCACCGCAACACGGCGGCCCGCCACAAATCCCGCCTCACCGGTCACGTCAGCGAACTGACTGCCGCGAAGTAATTCCCGCAGAGTTTTGCGCAGACCGGAGCTTTGAGCCTCTGGCCAGGTTCCGGTTCTGCGGCCTGCCCTGTAATCCCCGTCTTTTCAGGCTGCCTGGTCATCTCTGACTGCTTCAGTTCAGGCGCGCCTGTTTGCGGTGCAATTCCATCAGCTTCTCTTTGATCTCATCCACATCTTCACCCAGCGGCACGCGACACAGGTAGCTTTCAAGGTCTGCCTGCGCCTGGGTGTACCGTCCGAGCGCCAGACCGGCCAGCCCGCGATCACGAATTTCAACCGGTGATTCTGGATTCAGAATCAGCAGCCGTTCAATCACGCCGAGCGCCCGCACGTAATCAGGCACGCGCAGGTAAATGCCTTTCAGGTTGTGCAGCAGGCGCGTCAGAATCTGCTTTGTGGTTGCTTCATTCAGAAAGCTCATCTGAAACTTCACCGTGCCGCCATACATTTCCTCAAACATCTCCTGACATTGTTCGACTGACAACACGCGCCCGGCGTGAAAAGGATCAATGATTACGTCACGTTCGCCAGCGCGGTATCTGACGAGAAAATGACCCGGCAGACCAACGCCGTAAACCGGCAGCCCCAGCCGCCGCGCCACTTCAAGATAAATCACTGAAAGCGTAATCGGGATGCCGGTGCGCCGGTCAATCACGTCATTGAGCAAACTGTTGCGCGCGTCGTAATAATTTTCGGTGTTGCCCTGAAAGCCGAGCTGATTGAACAGATAATCATTGATCGTCAGCAGCATGATCAGCGGGTCAGGCAGCAGCGGCAGCACCTCGCGCAGTTCAGCCGCAAACTGATCGAGCTGTGCAAGGTATCGGTCAGGATCAAGCGACGGATATTCCTCGGCAGCAATCAGCAGCGCGGCGCGACCGGGTTCAATTTCATTTTCAGCTTTCGTCACCAGCATAGTGAACTGACGACGAGCTTCGGCCTTGTTCATTGGTTCCTGTGCGTCCGGTGCCCGAAAAATCCGGTTGACGCTCCGGGCAATAATTTGTAGGATGCGATCAACACTGAGAGAGGAGGTGGTCTGAAAAGTATGAGTTCATATCACAGTGAGGTGGCTGAGACCTAGGCGGTCAGCCCATTGTTTCGGTTGACTCGCCGCAGTCTTATCCGGCTGCATGGTCAATCCCAACAGCTTACCGAAAACCCCGATGTGCGCTGACGTGCATCGGGGTTTTTGATTTCTGAGGCCTCACTTCACCAGCTTCTGAATCGCCTTGAATTCCGCTGCTTCAGCCGTGCGGAGCAATTCAAACAATGACATCTCAACTGAAGAAATAATCGCTCCGGCCCAGGCCATTTTATCGAGCGCGACTGTTTTGTTGTGCGGCAGGCGCGTCGCTACGGCGTCGCTGATCACGTGAACCTGATAACCGAGTTGCAGCAGATCGTGCGCCGTCTGACTGACGCAGATGTGCGCTTCGATGCCGCAGAGCATCACCTGTTCGATGTGCCGTTCGCGTAACCGCGTGTCGAATTCCTGGACGCCGCAGGATGAAAAGCACATCTTTTCAATGGCTCTGAAATCTTCCGGCAGCCTGGCCAGAATTTCCTCTGCCGTGCGTTTGAGTCCCTTCGGATACTGCTCAGTCACAATCACCGGCAGGCTGAGCGCCTGCGCGCCTGCAACCATCACCGCAATGCGCCCGGCAATTTCGGCAAAGTCATTCATCACCGGGCGAAAGCCTTCCTGCATATCAATCACGGCCAGCGCCGCGCGGTTACGATCAAGTAAGGATGGATGTCTCATGGTTTTTGCTTCTCGTCTTTCTCCGCCGCGCGTCCGATTCTGTCCATCAACGCCAGCCCCAGCCCTGTTTCACTGACTGCCTGGCAGTAAATCAGTTCAACTCCGGCTTCGTCGCACTGACGGAAGAAATGAAAAAGCGTGCGGGCATAAACTTCCACACCTGCGCAAATCTCATGCAGCCTGAAGGCCGCCGCCTGCGGATGCGCTTCGATTCCGATGTAAGCAGCATTGGGCAGCGGCAATGCCTGCTCCGGCTGCGCGATCATCACGACTCCGGCCTGCGGGGCATAGTGACGATACTTCATGCCCGGACTTTTGGGTAGCGTGGTTCCGGCTGTGCTGACCAGCCTCGTTTCAGCCACGACGCTGCGCAATTGTTCGAGCGTGATGGCCCCGGCGCGCAACACCGTCGGCGCGTCGCTCGTGCAGTCCACGACCGTTGATTCAAGTCCGACTTCTGACTGATCGCCTTTCAGAATGCACCTGATGCGGCCATCGAGATCAGCTTCAACTGCCGTCCACGTGGTCGGGCTTGGTCTGCCGGAAAGATTCGCTGAAGGCGCCGCGACCGGCACACCGCAGGCCTTCAAAAACTGCTGCGCCACCGGATGACGCGGCAGACGCACGCCAACAGTTTCAAGCCCCGCCGTCACGATGAGCGGCACGGCTTCGGCTTTCGGCAGCACCAGCGTCAGTGGGCCGGGAAAGAATGCCGCCATGAATTTTTGCGCGACTTCAGGGACATCGCGCGCGATCTGATCGAGCTGAGATAAATCAGCCAGGTGAACGATCAGCGGATTGTCAGCCGGGCGACCTTTGGCCGCAAAGATTTTTCTGATCGCGGCTTCAGCAAAAACATCTGCGCCGAGGCCGTAAACAGTTTCAGTCGGAAAGGCGACGACTTCGCCCGCGCGAATGAACTGTGCGGCTTCGGCGGGTGATTCAGTCAGTGTTGTTTTGATAAGCACTTTGAACGGGCAGGCCAGGCAGGAAAGAGACAACGGAGCAAACGGAAATAACGAAACAGACGAAATGGCAAATCCCTTTTTTCGTCTGTTTCGTTATTTCCGTTTGTTCCATTGTCTCTCCTGCCTTTTGCCGGTTGTTACTTTGTCTTGACCGGATCAGCCGGACGCTTCGGCCAGACGGTCGGTTTCACTTTCAGCCTGTTCATGATTTCAGTCACGGCGCGTTCAAGCTGCGGGTCTTTGCCGCCGATCACCAGCTTCGGATCGTTATCAACTTCGATGTCGGGATCAACGCCGTAACCTTCGATGATCCATTCACCTTTGGTGTTGGCGAAGCCGAATTCAGGGACGTTGACCACGCCGCCGTCAACCAGTGTTCCGCGATTGGTGATGCCGACGACGCCGCCCCACGAACGTTTGCCGATGAGCGGGCCGAGTCCGGCTTCGCGGAACATCGCCGGAAAGATGTCGCCGTCTGAAGCTGAATTTTCATTGAGCAGGCACGCCATCGGGCCGATGAAGACTCCGTCGGGATACGGGTTCGGGTCTTCATTGGTGCGCGAAAACTGCACGGCCAGCAGCTTGCGACGCAGCCGCTCAATAATCATCCGCGAGACGTTGCCGCCGCCATTGGCGCGGACGTCAACGATCAGGCCTTCCTTCCTCAACTGCGGGTAATACCACTTGATGAATTCGCGGATGCCGTTCGCGCCCATATCGGGGATGTGAAGGTAGCCGAGTTTGCCGCCCGACAGTTTATCCACCATCGCCATATTCGCGGTCACCCAGTCGAGATAAATCAGGTTCTCTTCGTCAGTGACCGGGCGATACGAAACGACGCGCGCGCCTTCCAGCGTTGGGCGATTGTTGACGGTCAGTTGCACGGGCGCGTCGGCTTTGTTGCGCAGCAGGCGATACGGGTCATCATCGGGTTTGAGTTCTTCGCCGTTGATCGCCAGCACGTAATCACCGACTTTGACATCCACGCCGATTTCAGTCAGCGGTGAACGATAGATCGGCTCTTCGTTCTGACCGGCGAAAATTTTAGTGATGCGGTAACGTCCGGCTTCACGATCAAGCCCGAACCGCGCGCCGGGCAGCGCGACACGCGGGCGCGGCGGAATATTGAAATCGCCGCCTGCGATGTAAGCGTGCTGCACCGTGAGTTCCGCAATCATTTCGCTGATGACGTAATTCAGATCGGAACGATGCGCGACATATTTGAGCAGCGGCTCATACCGCTGACGAATCGCTGCCCAGTCATAACCGTGCATGTTCGGCACGTAGAAAAAGTCGCGGTAACGTCGCCAGACTTCGCCGAAAATCTGCGCCCATTCTTCCGCAGGCACGCGATCAACGTAGAGGTTTGTAGTGGCCACCGGCTTTTTCGTTTTGTTATAGGGTTGCAATCTGCCGGTTTTGAGTAATATCATTAAACCTTGCACACCCATGAGCCGGTGTTGTCCATCTAAGGCGAAAATTGCCACAGTTTCAGAAACATCTAAAAGCCCAATTGTGCTGTCTTTATCTAAGGGCGTGAAAATTGCAGCCGGCTTGAGTGCGCGTCCATTTTTATCC
>CAYWDW010000239.1:0-7601 GCA_964457105.1 uncultured Heliobacteriaceae bacterium | reverse complement strand
ATTCGGAATTCGGTAGTCGGTAGTCGGAAGCTGAAAGCGAGATGACAGATGACAGGAAGCAGCGAAACGGCGGCTTCTCTTCCTGCCGAATTCCGAATTCCGACTTCCGACTTCCTCCGCTCGCCATCACCGCTGTGCCTGGCGCTGCGCGGTGAGCGCCAGTTCCGTCGCCAGCAGGCAGTGGGCCTGTGACATCGCGGTTTCAGTCCGGTTGATGATGTCATTGATGAGTTGCTCGCCATAAGGCAGCGGCACCGCGCTGCAATCGAAGTAGCGGGTCGCTTGCTGATCCACCAGGAACAGATGATTGCCGCCCGCGCGCCCGGCCAGGTCGCAGTTGCTGCGCAGTTCGATAAAACCCGCGGTGCCGAGAATCGTCATCCGCCCGTCACCCCACGTTGCCAGCCCGTCCGGCGTCAACCAGTCCACGCGGAAGTAACCGGTGCCGCCATCACCGCGCAGCATCGCATCACCGAAATCCTCAAGCTCAGCGTGCTGCGGATGATTCACATTGCCGGTCTGCGCCGCGACCACTTCAGCCCTGGTTGATCCCGTGAAATAAAGAAACTGCTCGCACTGATGCGCACCCAGGTCGCAGATGATGCCGCCGTAACGCTGTCGCTCAAAAAACCATTTCGGGCGCGTCGGCAGACTGGCGCGATGCGGACCGAGTCCGATGGTCTGAATGACTTTGCCAATCGCTCCGGCCCGGATCAGTTCTCCGGCTTTGAGCATGGCCGGATTTTCCAGCCGCCCGTAAAGAATCGCATAGATGCGATGCGTCGCTTCCTGCGTGCGGCGCACAGCGGCGAGTTGTTCCAGCGAAGTGAGGCCCGGCTTGTCCACCATAAAATCCTTGCCGTGCCGCATCACTTCGATGCCGAGCGGCGCGCGTTCGTCGGGGATCGCGGCGCTGACGATGAGCTGCACCGTGCGGTCTTCGAGAATTTCACGCGCGCTGCGCGCGAGTTGTGCCGACGGATACCGTTTCGCAAAGGCGGCGACAAGGTCAGGCTCTTTCGCATAAAACGAGACCAGTTCGCCGCCGCTGCGCAGCAGCGTGCCAACCTGATTGTTGATGTGACCGTGATTCAGCCCGATGGCTGAAAAACGTATGCGTGGTTTGTTCATTTGTGTCCCGTGTCTGCTGGTGTGCGGCGATACTGTAACACCATCTTCGGCTCTGGTCACACCATCCAGGCTTGCTCGCGTGTGGAGTGCGGCGGGCGTCACCGGTCACGAACGAAAATACCGGGCCGGGATTCCAGCCGTCCGGGGTGTGCCGGTATACTGACTTTGCTGCGGCCTGAATTTTTCACTTCTCTTTCAGTTCCGGGATTCGATCAATGATGAATAAAACCACCCGCTGCCTGATGCTTTTTCTGCTGCTGACGATGACCGCCTCGCTGTCCGCCACCGGGCAGCGGCGGCCCGCGCAGTCGCCGCCCCGGCGGCCCAACATTATTTTCATTATGTCTGACGATCACGCGGCCCACGCCATCAGCGCCTATAGCAGCCGCCTGATCAACACGCCCAACCTTGACCGGCTGGCCCGCGAAGGCATGCGGTTCGACAATTGTTTCGCCACCAACGCGATCTGCACGCCCAGCCGCGCCGCAATTCTGACCGGCAAATATGCGCACCTCAACGGCGTGCCGGTCTTCAATCACATTGACAGCTCGCAGCCGATGCTCCAGAAATATTTGCAGCAATCCGGTTATTACACCGGCCTGATTGGCAAGTGGCATCTCGGCGGCAACGATCCGCAGCGGCCCGATGACGGCAAGCCCACAGGCTTTGATTACTGGAACATCCTGCCCGGCCAGGGCGCTTACTTCGATCCGATGATGATTGAAATGGGCGCGCGCAAAAAGCTGACCGGCTACACCACCGACCTGATTACCGACCTCGCCATTGAGTTTCTGAAAAACCGCCCGGCAGACAAGCCGTTTCTGCTGATGTATCACCACAAGGCGCCGCACCGGAACTGGCAGCCGGACGAAAAGCACCGCCGGCAGTTCGAGCAGGTCGAGGTGCCGGAACCGGCGACTTTCAATGACGATTACGCGGGCAAGTCCGACGCTTCGCGCCAGGCCACGATGCACATTGATCGGGATCTGACCGACAGCGACCTGAAGATGCCGCCGCCCGCCGGGCTGAGCGGGCAGGCGCTGAAAAAATGGAAGTATCAGCGTTATATGCGCGATTACCTGGCCTGTGTCGCGGCGGTGGATGACAACATCGGGCGCTTTCTGAATTACCTGGATCAAAGCGGCCTGGCTGAAAACACCATCGTCATTTACACCTCCGATCAGGGCTTCTTTCTGGGCGAACATAATTTCTTCGACAAGCGGTTTATGTACGAGGAATCGCTGCGCATGCCGTTTCTGATTCGCTGGCCCGGACACATCAGGCCGGGCAGCGTGAATAAAAAGATGATCCTCAACGTTGATTTCGCGCCGCTGATGCTTGAAGCCGCCGGCCTCAGCGTGCCGGCTGAGATGCAGGGCCGCAGCTTTCTGCCGCTGCTGCAGTCACGAACGCCGCGGGACTGGCGCACGGCGATGTATTATCGTTACTACCATCCGGGCCATCACAATGTCGCGGCTCATTACGGCGTGCGCACTGAACGTTACAAGCTGATTTATTTTGACAAGCTCAGGCAGTGGGAACTCTATGATCTGCACCGAGACCCGCGCGAGATGAAGAACCTTTACCGTGATCCGGCTTATGCCAGAGTCGTGAAAAAGCTGAAGGCGGAACTCTACCGGCTGAAAAAAGAACTGAAGGACGAAGATCAGTTTACTGACAAGCTGCCGGCGGATGATGTTGGCTGAACGATGCGACGGGCTGAACGATGATCTTTCCTGACCAGTCATTCCAGTGTCAGCAGGTTGCCCCGGAACAGATGGATGAGCTGTGGGCGCAGGGCTGGCGTCATTTCGGCGCTGCGTTTTTTCGTTACGCGGTAGCCTTTCATGACGGGCGCCTGTTTTCGGTCATTCCGCTGCGCATTGACCTGACACGCTTCGCGCCATCGCGCAGCCAGAAACGTGTGATCGCCAGAAATCGTGATCTGCAGGTGGTCATCAGAGACACCCGCCTTGACCGCGAAAAGGAAACGCTATTCGCCCGGCATCGCGAGCGATTCAATTTCAACGTGCCTGATTCGCTTTACGACTTTCTCTCTGCGCGCCCGGCCACCGTCCCCTGCCATAACCAGGAAATATGCGTCTATGCCGGCGACCGGCTGATGGCCGTCAGCTTTCTGGATTGTGGCCGCACCGCGACTTCCGGCGTCTACGCGATGTTCGACCCGGTGGCAGCGCAGCGCAGCCCTGGCATCCTGCTGATTCTTGAATCCATTCGTTACGCGCGCAAACTGGGCTGCCGGTACTACTATCCTGGTTACGCTTACCGCGAGCCATCGGTGTACGACTACAAAAAGAGATTTGAGGGCCTTGAATATCTGGCCTGGGAATCGGGCTGGCGGCCTTACAGCCGCGAAGTTGACCGCGATGAATTTGAGTTTGAT
Source organism: uncultured Heliobacteriaceae bacterium (assembly GCA_964457105.1). Lineage (GTDB taxonomy): Bacteria > Acidobacteriota > Blastocatellia > RBC074 > RBC074 > DASRDU01. The sequence goes on along the minus strand of CAYWDW010000239.1, from coordinate 4,066 downwards.
TTCAACACCCGAAGCTGAGCAACAATCGTTATGGACAAAGTGAAATGGGGCGTGCTGGGCAGTTCAAAATTTGCGCGGACCAAAGTGATTCCGGCGCTGCTGAAATGCAGTTACAGCGAGGTCGCCGCCATCGCTTCGCGCGATCAGGCGCGGGCGCAGGCCATCGCGGCGCAATTCAACATTCCGAAAGCCTGCGATTCTTACGAGGCCTTGCTGGCCGATCCTGACATTCAGGTCATCTACAACCCGCTGCCCAATCACCTGCACGTGCCCTGGTCAGCGCGGGCGCTTGAAGCTGGCAAACACGTGCTGTGCGAAAAGCCGCTTGGCCTGAGCGCGGCTGAAGCGCAGCAGTTGCTTGACCTGTCACAACAACATCCGCGTCTGAAGGTGATGGAAGCGTTTATGTACCGTCATCATCCGCAATGGCAGCGCGCCCGGCAGCTTGTGCGCGAGGGCGGCATCGGTGAACTGCGGACTGTTCATTCGTTCTTTTCCTATTTCAATGAAGACGCCGCCAACATTCGCAATCAGCCGGGCCTCGGCGGCGGCGGGCTGATGGATATTGGCTGTTATCACATTTCGCTTGCAAGGTTCATCTTTGAGGCCGAACCGCAGCGCGTGATGGGGCTGCTTGATTACGACCCGCGATTTGGCACTGATCGTCTGGCTTCGGGCCTGCTCGATTTTGGCGACGGCACAGCCACCTTCACCTGTGCGACGCAGCTTACGCCTTATCAGCGCGCCAGTATTTTCGGCACGACAGGCCGCATCGAAATTGAGATTCCCTTCAACGCCCCGCCCGACCGTCAGTGTCACGTGTGGCATCAGCGCGGCGCCGAGATTCAGGAAATCAGATTCGACGCCTGCGATCAGTACACCTTGCAGGCCGACCTGTTTTCGCAGGCCGTCATCAACGACACGCCGGTGCCGACGCCGCTTGAAGACGCCGTCGCCAATATGCAAGTGATCGAAGCCGTTTGTGAAAGCGCCCGAACCGGCAGGTGGATCGCACTCGAAAAGTAGCTTGAGTCAAACGGAAGAGAGACAACGGAACAGACGGAACTAACGGAACAAACGGAACAAAATCAGGCTGCGTTCAGTCTGAACTTTCCGTTTGTTCCGTTAGTTCCGTCTGTTCCGTGTTCTCGTTTTTTTACTTCATCCCTGCGGCTTTACAGCGGCAGTTTCACGGGGCGGCCTTCCTGCGCTGAGATTTCTGAAGCGAAGCAGATTTCGTGAGTCTTCACGGCATCGGCCACGTTCACGTGCGATTCGGTGTCGGTCAGGATGCAGTCAACCAGATGATTGATTTCGCCGATGAACGGATGATGCGACACATCGCCGCTGTCAGGCATCACGGTTGGCACAGTGGCCCAGCCGGTCTGTCCGGGGAATTTGCGTTTTGACCAGACCTGATTGTTGCGAATCGTGCCTTCGTCACCGAGCAGTTTGATGTTGAATTCGTAAGGCATGACGCATTCGACCGAGCAGCCCGTTTTGCCAATGGTGCCGTCAGTAAACTTCAGCATCGTGATGCTGTTCGGCTCGTACTCGTAATGGAGCGGATTGTTTTTGCTGTAATTCGCATAAGCCGAAACCTCGACGACTTCCTTATCCAGCCCGACAAACCAGCGCAGTCCGTCAAGGGCGTGACAGCCGGCAGTGAGCAGGTTGCTCGCGCCAATCTCCTTTTTGATATTCCAGGGATACTGTTTGTACCAGGGGCCGATGCCGTGCAGGTAATCAACTTCGGCATAAAAGATGCTGCCAATCGCGCCATCGGCGAGCATCGCTTTGATGTTGTCAAAAAGCGGATTCCAGCGCAGCACAAAGCTAACGACGGTTTTGACCTTTGTCTGTTCGATGGTGCGCTGCAGTTCGCGCAGGCTGGCCAGGTTGATGGCAATCGGTTTTTCAATCAGCAGGTGCTTGCCGGCGGCGGCTGATTCAATCGCCTGCTCAGCGTGCTGATGGTGCGGCGTGCAGATCGAAACGATTTTGATGCGGTCGTCCCTGAGCATTTCGCTCAGGTTGTCATAGCCGCGACAGTCTGCCAGCCCCAGTTCCTTCGCCTGATATTCGGCCCGCCCCTTGTCGCGGCTGCAGATGCCGACGACTTCAGTGTGCAGATTTTTCTGAAAAGCCTTGATGTGTTCGCTGGAAACCCAGCCGGTTCCGATCATGCCAACTCCGAGTTTTTCCATGTCTTCTCCTTCGATAATTTCGATCATTGCCCACGAAGCCAGCGCGTCGCAGCACGAAGTTTTTTGCCAGGATTACTGGATTGCGCCGGAACAGTACAGGGAGCGGTAGCGACCTGGTGCCTCATCAGCAGGTCACTCCGATAGAACCAGGTCGCTACCGCTCCCTGTACTGTTCCTGCTTCGTGTTCCTTCGTGTGGCTTCGTGGATAAAATTGTTTCAGGACAACGTCTTGATTCTGATGTTGCGAAATTCGATGAGCGAACCGTGACCGAGAAAGCCGATGTGCCCGCTGGTGCGTCGCAGGCCTGGATGTTTTTTCAGCACGGCCTCTTCCTGCACCATCTTCAGGTCCGCATCGAGAATAATCACGCCGTTGAGTTTGACGCGAATGCGGCTGCCCTGTGCGGTAATCTCTTCCTCGTTCCATTCGCCTGCGGGTTTGAGAAACCCGGTGCGCGCCGGAATCACGTCATAGACCGAGCCGTGATGCTGTTCGGATTTGATTTTGCCTTTGTAACGTTCGTGCTGATCGTCGAGGATCTGAATTTCCATGCCCTGATAAGCGGCGTCGCCTTCATACGGCGCGCGAATGCCGACGCCGTTGTTGCCGCCCGGTTCGACTTTGAATTCAAAGCGAAAGACAAAATTGGCGTACTCTTTTTCAGTAAAGAGATTGCCTCCGCCATCGGCAGGACAGACGAGCAGTCCGTCTTTGACCACGTAACCGGGGCCGTGTCCTTTGATGAGCTTCCAGCCGTTCAGGTCCTGGCCGTTGAAAAGCGGCGTAAAACCTTTTTCGTCGCTGCTGCCGGTGGCCATCGTGACGATTGAAAGAGTCAGTAAAACGAAGAGTGTTTTCATAGATTCGGGGTCGTTGGAATAATCCCGCCGAGCAGGTCAGCGAGTTTGTTGTCTTGCGGGTAAGCGTGACCGAGATGCTGACGAAAGGCTTCAGCATACGGCACGCCGACTTCCGAGCCGCGACGCGCGGCCCACGCAGTCATTGATTCAAGGTAATGATCCATGCCGTGTTGCGCCCGCAGCCATTCGCGCTGGCTGGCATGGCAGGCAAGCATCTGCGCCTTCAGTTCGATGACATCTGAAATGTCCACATAAAAACCCGGCGCAACCGGACGGCCCAGAATGTCTTTGCCTTCGAGCGGATCAGCGTAATAAAGATGCGGGATGGCGGCAACGGGCGGCGCCGCGTTTTCAGCTTCGGTATGTGCATTCGGCGCGGGTGCCGCGAAACAAGCCGCGCGCACCAGGCGACTCGCCGTTTCGTGATCAACCAGGTAATCGTCCGGCGAATGTGCCAGGACGATGGCAGGATTCGTCAATCGGATGATTTCAATCACGCGGCGCAGCGTGGGCGCGTCGTAGTTGAAAAAGAAATCGGGCAGACCAGCGCAGTGATAACCGGCCTCAAGCAGCGCCGCCGCGCGGGCCGCTTCGCCCAGCCGGATGCGCGCAATCCCGGCATTGGGCAGTTCCGCGCTGCCGCCATCACCGGCAGTCATCGTGGCAAGGTGAATCTGCCAGCCCTGCTGCTTCAGGCGCGCCAGCGTCCCGGCGCATAAAAATTCAGCATCGTCGGGATGCGCAAAAAAAGCCAGCACGTTGTTGGGTGCAAAGCTCATCCTGATTTGTGCCTGAGCCAGAGTCTGACGGCCTCTTCGAGGACTTCATCCACCGGGGTTTCCTTTCTCAGCTCAACCAGTTTCTTTCTGATCGCCCAGTAGGTGTCCTCTGAGACATTGACGGCGCGCATCTTTCTGGCCGTGTGCGAAGCGGCAGGTTTCAGTCTGACCGCCTTTTCGGCGGGCTTCGCTGCTGATTCGGCTACGGCTGGCGCGGT
>CAYWDW010000238.1:0-7611 GCA_964457105.1 uncultured Heliobacteriaceae bacterium | reverse complement strand
TCCCAAATGACTAACACGAACAGAAACACCTGTGCCCCGCCGTGGGAGTGGGTCGCAGCCAGTGTCTGGACGCCACGGATGCTGGCCGCTCTGGAAACAAACGGAGTCAGAGGCGGCAAATGGCCAACGCTGGCCAAATGCTTACTTCGAGGCGCAGGGGCTGTTCAGCTTTGTGGCCGCCGCGGCGTCAAAGGGCCAATCCTCAAAGAGGTCAAACTACTAACCGGAGAGCCGGATGCGGGAGAACCGCCTGTCCGGTTCGGAGGGAGGGGGGACTGAAGCCAATCAGTTCCTCCTACCCCTATCAGGCACAGCATCACTTGTTTTGCGGACCAGGTTGCTTCCGGGCGCACGTGCCTGCAAACCGCGATAAATCGTGCCGCCGCACAAATCAGAATTGTCTGTGGTCCTGACTTTCCACAGAATGGCTGAAACGTTTTTCGGTTTCGGTCACATGAGAACGGAGCAGGTTTTGATTCGGGTGACACCACCCGCCACGCTTCACTTTTCAGAAAGGAGCAACAGATGCCAGACAAGACAGTATTTATTTTCGTGGACACCGTTAACGGACAGCCCTGCGCGAAGGTCAGGGATGAGCAGGGGCGACCGGTTGATCCGATCATTCTCAGCGAGGGTGAGAACCTGAACTGGGCGTCCGGGGATGAGACTGAGTGGAAAATCACCTTTACCGCCACATCGCCATTTGAGGACGATGAAATCGTGTCGCCCACGCCTGAAGTCACCCTCGTCAGGGGCACCCCGGATCCGGGCGAACTGGCTCCGATTTCCAGTGTTCGCCGCGATGATGCCGAGGTGACGTTCAGCCCTGATCCCGGTGATTCGCAGTTTGAAATATCGGAATTCGATTACATGATTCAGGTGACACGGCAGGGACAGACCATCAATTCCGATCCGCGCGTCATGCTCCGGCGACGCCGAATGATCTGACACGAATAACGAAAGGAAATCTTATGAAGGAAAGCCTGAAGAGTCAGAAAGCGTATGGCAGAGACACTGAACCGGTCACGGTCAGCATCAGTTATTCGCCGGAGCGCCGTGAACTGATGGTCAGGCCGACAGCGATTGTGCTGAGCAAAGGCAGTCGTCAGGAGGTCAGGTGGAAGTCAGAAAATGGTCGCGTCGAGATCATCTTTGACCGGCCCGCGCCGTTTCATTACTACCACTATCGCTGTCCGGCCAAAGGTTCCTGCCTGTCGGGAGTGCTGAATGGCGAGGTTCAGGCCAGAGCTTACAGCTACGTGGTCAGAGTGGTGTCGGCCAGGGATGATCAGCCTGATCCCGTCGAGGTACGGGCCGAAATCATCATCAAGTGAGCAACGCGCCCGACGAACAGGCCGCAGATGACACGGCTCGCCGTCCGCGAGCGTCAGCGCCCAACTGAGCGGCACATCCGGGCGCTTGCTGACGCTCGCGGACTGTCTCAGCACCCTGGTTTGCCAACCGATCTAATGTTCCACTGATTGACTGCCAGCGTGCGCAGGAGTAGATTGCGCGCGTGGCTGCTTTCCTCACAACCGGCACTGATTAATCCTGACAGAAAGCCGTCCACAATAATCACAATCGGGCTGTGCTGACCGGCGTGTTCCTGTCAATCTCCTCCGCATGTCCGGGCACAGTTGCGCGGCGTCGTTGCGCTTACTGGCATGGCCGGCGCTGCCCTGATAATCCACCGACAACTTTCCCCTGATCCCTCACTTTCATTGCTGCCTGATGTGTCATTGAACCCGTGTGGCCTGAGCGCGCCACCCGCCGTGTTCCCAAAGGAGGAATGACATGAAACGCTTACGATTCAGTTTCCGCGAGGCACGCCAGGGTGATGGTCAGCGAAAGGGCAGGGTGAAAGCTGGCCGCTGGCTGCTGGCGGCGTTGCTGCTGCTGGCCTGCGCGTGGGCCTTGCGCCCGGCTGCGGCTGAAAAGCAGAAAGCGCCGGAGCAGATCGCGCCGACCGCCCTGCAACAGATGGCGGCGCTGGCGCAGGAAAAGGAATCGCGCACTCCGGCACAGCAGAAGATTGATTCGCACCTGCTGCTGGCGGTGAAGGCAAAGCGTGGCGAGGCGATTGCCAAAGCTGTGCCTGCGGCAGCGCAGAATGCGGCGCTGGCCGATGCCGAAGGCAATGTGGTCGTGGACCTCAGGGCCGAGGTCAGCCGCGAGCTGCAGGCAAAGATCGAACAGCTTGGCGGCGAAGTGATCGGAGCTTATCCGCCATATCACGCGCTGCGCGCCCGGCTGCCGCTCATCAGCCTTGAGGCGCTGGCGGGCGAAGCGGCAGTCAGATTCATCGCGCCTGCCGAAGCGCCGATGACCAATCGGACTGCGCCAGGCCACAGCGCAAACCCTCAGGCGCAGCGCGCACAGTCGGCCACTCGCGCCGCACGACTCAGCGAGTTCCGCGCGCAACTCGCCGCAAAGCTCGCCGCCTTGAAGATCACGGCAACTAAACCGCGCAGATCATCGGCACTGACCGGGCCGGTCAATTCTGAAGGCGATGTCGCGCATCGCGCCGATCAGGTGCGCGCGCTCGGCATTGACGGAACCGGCATCAACATTGCCGTGATGTCGGACGGCGTTGATTCACTGGCCACTGAACAGGCCGCAGGCGAACTGCCCGCCACTGTGACGGTTGTGCCGGGCCAGGCAGGTTCGGGCGACGAAGGCACCGCGATGCTTGAAATCGTTTATGACCTGGCGCCGGGGGCCGCGCTCTTTTTTGCGACGGCGGGCGGCGGGCCGGCGAATATGGCCACCAACATCACGACGCTGGCGGGCGCGCCTTACAACTGCGACATCATCGTTGACGATGTGACTTACAGTTCCGAAGGCGTCTTTCAGGACGATGTGATTTCGCAGGCGGTCAACACCGTGTCAGCCGCCGGGGTGTTGTTCTTTTCATCGGCAGGCAATTCGGGAAATCTGGATGACGGAACTTCAGGCGTCTGGGAAGGCGATTTTGTTGACGGCGGCACGCAGGCTTTGCTGCCGGGCGGCAATGTGCATGACTTCGGCGGCGGAGTTTATGGCAACACGATTACTGCCGCCGCTGCCGCCGGTCGCCGCGTGGCGCTGAAATGGTCTGATCCGCTGGGCGCATCGAACAACGACTATGACCTTTACATTCTGAATTCAACGCTGACGGCAGTGCTTGATTCATCAACCAACACGCAGAACGGCACGCAGGATCCTTACGAATCATCGAACATCAACGAAGCCGTCAATCAGCGCGTCGTGATTTTGCGCAAGGCCGGAGCCGCAACGCGCGCGCTGCACCTGAACACCAATCGCGGGCGATTGCAGATCAACACTTCAGGCCAGGTCTTTGGCCACAACGCGGCGGGCGCGGCCAATGCCTTCAGCGTCTCAGCCACGAATGTCGGCAATGCCGGGGGCAGCGTCTTCACCGGCGGCGCAGCCAATCCGGTTGAGACTTTCACTTCGGACGGCTTGCGCCGCATCTTTTACACGCCGGGCGGAACGGCAATCACACCGGGCAATATTTTATTCAGCACGGGCGGCGGGCAGGTACTCAACAAACCGGACATTACAGCGGCAGATTGCGGCAGCACGAATGCGCCGGGCTTTCTGACTTTCTGCGGCACTTCGGCAGCCGCGCCGCACGCCGCCGCCATTGCCGCGCTGCTCTGGTCATTCAAGCCCGCGCTGACTCCGGCTCAGGTGCGCGCTGCGCTGCAAAGTTCCGCGCTCGACATCGAAGCCAACGGTTACGACCGCGATGCCGGATTCGGCATCGTCATGGCCCTGCAGGCGATCAGCGCCGTTTCGTCAGCCGATCTGCAAATCACCAAATCCGACAGCCCCGATCCGGTCATCGCCGGAAACAATCTGACTTACACCATCAACGCGAAAAACAACGGCCCCGATCCGGCGGCTTTCATTCAGGTGAGCGACAATGTGCCGGCTGACACCACCTTTGTTTCGCTGACCGCACCGGCGGGCTGGACCTGTACGACTCCGGCAGTCGGCGGCACCGGAGCGATCACCTGCAAAAAAGACACGATGGCCGCCAATGAAACCGCGGCATTCACCCTGGTCGTGCGGGTTGATCCCTGCACGGCAGGCAGCGCCACGATCACCAACACGGCGTCAATCAGTTCGATCACGGCTGATCCGAATCCCAATAACAATCAGGCTCAGACCACCACCGCCGTCAACCGCAGCGCCGATCTGTCAATCACCAAAGCCGGCGCGCCGGGCAATGTGATTGCCGGCAGCGGGCAGATTACTTACACCATTGCCGCGACCAACAGCGGGCCGAGCTGCGCGCAGAACGTGCAGCTCAGCGATAACATTCCGACCGGCACCCGCTTTGTTTCAGCCGTCAGCAGCCCTGGCAGCGTGCTGTTGACGCCTGCGGTCGGAGCTGCGGGCCAGGTGACGGCCACCTGGAACGGTGACACGGCGGTGGGCGTGATGCGCACGCTGACCATCACGGTCAGGGTTTGTTCTGAAGTCGCCTGCAACACCGCGATCACCAACACGGCCACCGTCTCATCGCTCACGTTCGATCCGGCGCCGGGCAACAATACTGCCATTTCAAATCCGACCACCGTGCAGGCACAGTCTGATCTGGCGATCACCAAAACGGGAACGCCCGATCCGGTCATCGCCGGACACAACGTGACTTACACGCTGACCGTGACTAATAACGGCCCGTCCAACAGCATCAATACGGTGGTCACGGATGTGTTGCCGAAAGGCTTCACCGTAGTCAGCCTCAACACGACTGCCGGAACCATCGTTGCATCGCCGCCTGATCCGGTGGCGCAAACCGTGACGGTGACGGCGACGCTTGGCACGCTCGGCGCAGCCGGGCAGTGCGCGACGAACTTTCCGACCTCGGTCACGATCACGATGGTGGCCAATGTGCCGGTCAAGTATCCGGTCGTCACCGTGACCAACACGGCCAGCGTGACCGGCGGCAACTGCCTGCCCGATCCAAATCTGGCCAACAACGCGGCGAGTTTTGCGACCACAGTCTTTCCCGAATCGAACGACCCCGGACTGCCTGACCCGGCGGCTTCGGGCGTGCACGACGGGCGGGCCGGTTCGGTGCTGGTTTACAACATCTACACGTCAAACATCAGCAACCCGGCGCAGGAAAACACGCGCCTCAACCTGACCAATATTTCCGCCGCTGAACCTGTCACGGTGCATCTGTATTTTGTGGATGGCAGCAGTTGCGCCGTCGCCGATTCAATCATCTGCCTGTCACCGAATCAGACGGCGGCGATTCTGGCTTCGGATGTTGATCCGGGCGTGACCGGTTACATCATTGCGGTCGCGGTTGATTCAGAGACGGGCCTGCCGCGCGCCTTCAACTGCCTGATCGGTGATGAATACATCAAGTTCAATTCCGGCCAGGCGGCCAACCTCGGCGCTGAAGCGATTGCCGCGCTGATGATCAATCCGGCAGGCGTCAATGCGAACGTGGATTCGGTGACGCTCAACTTTGACGGGATGAGTTACGCCACGCTGCCGTGCGTGCTGGCGCTCGACAATGTGGCCAGCCCGTCGGATGGCAACGCGACGATGCTGATCGTCAATCGCCTCGGCGGCGATCTGCGGTCGAATGCCGGCAGCATCGGCGCGATGTTCGGGCTGCTTTACGACGAACTGGAACATCCCTTCAGTTTCCAGTTCAGCGGGGGCTGCCAGTTTCGTGGCATTTTCGGCGCTTCCGGGTTCCCGCGCACGACACCGCGAATCGGCCAGATTCTGCCGCCAGGCTCAGGCGGCTGGGTGCGCTTCAGGGCCATTGACGATGTGGCGCTGCTGGGCGCGGCGATCAATTTCAATCAGGCTGCGCCCGCTAGTCAGAGCGCCTACAATCAGGGGCACAACCTGCATCACCTGACCCTGACCGGCGCGGCGAGTCTGAGGGTGCCGGTCTTTACTCCGAGCTGCCACTGAGTGCAGCCATGCAGTCGGCAGTTATCAATGCGGCGAATCAGCGCCGCGCCTCACCGGCGGAAAGGTTGATGGCAGGCCGCATCGAACACGGATTGAACTGAGGCGACTGATTGCGACTGATCTGATCTGTTCCGATCTGTCTCATCAGTTCAATCCGTGTTCTATTCACGGAGTGAATTGCCCCTGGCCTGGTTTTGCTCCGCTTTGTGATCTGTGTTAACCTGGCTTCTACTGCTTCAATTATCAACTTAACAATAATTCTCAGGAGCTTCACACCTGACCGCTCAGTTGCGGCGTTGCGGGTCAGTCGTTGTGAGTAAGAGGAGCGCAGGATTGCCATGGCCAAACTTTCGATTCGTGATCTTGATCTGACCGGGAAACGAGTCTTCATCCGGGTTGATTTCAATGTGCCGCTCGAAGGCGGCGTCGTGACCGATGACACGCGCATCACGGCGGCGATTCCGACCATTCAGTACGCGATGGACAAGGGCGCAAAGGTGATTCTGGCTTCGCACCTCGGGCGTCCGAAGGGGCAGCAGAATCCGAAGTATTCGCTCAAACCCGTCGCCGCGCATTTGTCAAAGCTGCTGGGCAAACCCGTGACGATGGCCGCCGACTGCATCGGCGAAGCCGCGCAGCAGGCCGTCAGGGCCATGCATAATGGCGATGTGGTGCTGCTTGAAAATCTGCGTTTTCATCCTGAGGAAGAAGCCAACGATCCGGGCTTTGCCGCGCAGCTTGCCGCCCTGTGCGATGTTTATGTCAACGATGCTTTCGGCACGGCGCACCGCGCACACGCTTCGACCGAAGGCATTACGCATTACGTGGCCCAGGCGGCGGCGGGCTTTCTGATGGACAAGGAACTGCGCTACCTGACCGGCGCGCTGTCAAATCCGCAGCGGCCTTTCGTCGTCATCCTGGGCGGCGCGAAAGTGTCGGACAAGATTCAGGTGATTGAAAACCTGCTGAAATCAGCCGATTCAGTGCTGATCGGCGGCGCGATGGCTTACACCTTTTTCCTGGCGCAGGGGCTGCCGGTCGGCAAATCGCTGGTCGAAGCCGACAAGCAGGAACTCGCGCGTCAGCTTGAAGCTGCGGCGAAAGAACGCGGCGTTGATCTGCGACTGCCCGTTGATCACGTCGTCGCTGCCGGGCCGGATGACGGCGCCCAGGCCAGGACCGTCGGCGTCAGTGAAACTCCGGCTGAGCTGATGGGCCTCGACATCGGCGCGCAGACGCAGCAGCAATACGGCGCCATCATCCGCACAGCGAAAACGATCATCTGGAACGGCCCGATGGGGATGTTTGAAAAGCAGCCCTTCGACGCAGGCACACGCGCCGTCGCCCAGGCCGTCGCTGACGCTTCAGAAAACAATCACGCGATTTCAATCATCGGCGGCGGCGACAGCGTGGCCGCGATTCACGAATCAGGCCTCGCCGACAAGGTGACGCACATTTCAACCGGCGGCGGCGCTACCCTTGAACTGCTCGCCGGTGACGTGCTGCCCGGCGTCGCGGCGCTGACTGACAAGTAGACAGCATCAACTCAAGCCGGTCCATTTTTGTTATTTGAGAATTTTGTGAAGCGGTTGCGGAATTGAATCTTTCTTCTCTCTGCTGAGATGTCTTACCCACCCATTCACGCCAATGGGATTAAGTTAA
>CAYWDW010000237.1:0-7621 GCA_964457105.1 uncultured Heliobacteriaceae bacterium | reverse complement strand
CACGAACTGAAGAACCAGAGACCGCCAGTTTGAGTAAAGTCAACGGGCATCAGCCTGGTCCTGCTGCAACCGAGGACGGCGCAGCGGCAACCCTGCGGGTTCCCGCCGCGCCTGAGCCAGGGCTGACCAGGACGACTTTTGTTGATATTGAACCGCTTGATCTGCCGCTCAACCCCAAATATATCTTTGATACATTTGTGGTTGGCTCCTGCAATCAGTTTGCCCACGCGGCTGCCCTGGCGGTGGCCGATTCCCCCTCGCGCACTTACAATCCGCTCTACATTTACGGCGGAGTAGGGCTGGGAAAAACCCATCTGATGTGCGCCATCGGACAGCGCATCAAGGAAACTCACCGGCATCTGCGGCTCTGTTACATCTCAGCCGAAAAATTTATGAATGAACTGATCAATGCGATCAGATATGACCGAACTATGACCTTCCGCGAAAAGTACCGGTCAATTGACATGCTGCTGATTGATGACATCCAGTTTATGGCCGGAAAAGAGCGGACGCAGGAGGAGTTTTTCCATACTTTCAACGCCCTCTACGACACACAGAAGCAGATCATTATTTCATCTGATTGCCCGCCCCGCGAGATTCCGACGCTCGAAGAACGGCTGCATTCCAGGTTTGAGTGGGGACTGATCGCAGACATCCAGCCGCCCGATCTGGAAACCAAGGTCGCCATCCTGCGCAAAAAGGCAGAGATGGAAAAGATCAATCTGCCTGACAATGTGGCCCTGTTTATCGCCAGCAAGATCAAGTCGAATATCAGAGAACTGGAAGGCTCGCTTGTCAGGCTGACGGCGCTGTCCTCGCTGCGCGGTGAACCGATCAGCCTGGGACTGGCTCAGGAGGCAATCAAAAACATTATTGACGAAGAAGACCGAGCCGTCACGATTGAGACGATCCAGAAAATAGTGGCTGATTATTACAACCTGCGGGTGGCGGACCTCAAAGCCAAATCCAACAGCCGGAATATTGCGGTTCCCCGCCAGGTGGCGATGTACCTGTGCAAAACGCTGACGAAGGCCAGTTTGCCTGAAATCGGACGCGAGTTTGGTGGCAAACATCACACGACGGTTTTACACAGCATCAACAAGATTAATGAACTGTATGAGCAGAAGGGAAATTTCCACAGGCTTATCAACAGTCTTATTGCAACGTGCAAATAGACTTATGGCAGTAATCCACACAGATCCACAGCCTGGGCTGTGGATCTGTGTGGATCTGTGTGGATCCCTTTTGATATCCCTCAATGGATCCACTTGGATCCACACAAGCAGCCGGATATCCACAGAGTTTTCCACAGATACTTATCGGCGCTGAGCCATTTATTTGCAGCTATTTACGGAAAGTTTTCCACATTTACACAGGCCCTACTACTACTACTTGATTAATATATCTGTTTAAGTTTTAGTTTTAATAGTAAAAAGCAACGGACAGGAAAAGCCGATGGAGGTGAAAAAATGCAGGTAATTGTCAGCAGGCAGGCTTTATTGAAAGAACTGAACTTTATTCAGGGAGTGGTTGAACGAAAGAACACAATTCCTATTCTTTCCAACCTCCTGCTTGAAACTGAAGATGGCGCACTCAGTATCAAAGGAACCGACCTTGACGTTTCGATCACCACGATTTGTGATGCTGAGGTCAAAGGCAAAGGGGCCACCTGTGTGCAGGCCAGAAAACTGTTTGATATAGTTCGTGCCCTGCCGGATGCGGAAATCGAAATCAAGACCGGCGATCAGGATCAGGTCAGCATCGTCTGCGAGCGTTCACGATTCAGGATGCCCGGCCTGGCGCGGGATAACTTTCCTGAGATTCCTCAGTTCAAGGGAGACTTTGTTATCCTTCCAGCCGATTTATTGCGGAGCTTTATTTCACGGACGATTTTCGCCATCACAAATGAAGAATCGAGATACGCTCTCAATGGCGCAAAATTTGAAATGGCAGACGGTAGTTTGCGGATGGTTGCCACCGATGGACATCGGCTTTCGTTCGTTGAAAAAAAGGCGGCTCTGATCAACGGTCACAGTGAGCTGAAGGTTGATGTGATCATTCCCCGCAAAACTCTCTCCGAACTTGCCAAATTATGCGCCGAAACTGAAGAGTCGGTCGAATTTGGCCGTGATGAAAACCACCTGTTTTTCAAAGTCGGCAGACGATTGCTGGTTTCACGGCTGCTCAGCGGGCAGTTTCCGAATTATGAAATGGTGCTGCCAAAAGACAATCGGAATCAGGTTCCGGTTGAGAGCGGGCGGGTTTCGAGTGCCATTAAACGAGTTGCCCTGATGGCCGATGAGCGCTCACACGCCATCAGATTCGAGATCAGCGATGGACAGATCAACATTACTTCTCAGGCTGCCGATGTTGGAGAAGCCGGAGAAACGCTCTCAGTTGATTATGCCGGTGACGCGATTCTGGCTGGCTTCAATGCTCAGTACCTGAATGATTTTTTCAGTGTGATCCAGGATGGGCAGGTTGTTTTTGAATTCAAGGATGGGAATTCACAGGCGCAACTCAGACCGCAGGGCGAGGCGGATTACGATTTTCGCTATGTCATTATGCCAATGCGTTTGTAAGGCTCAGTCGGCGTCAGTGAACTTTAGCCCTAATTAATTGGGTTTGGCGGAACATCGTGGAACCTTTGCCAGGGTGGTCGCGTTATAACTGGCACGGGTGAACCTCCTGATAAAATGGCGGCCATAGAGAGTCTGGGGTGGGTTCTCAAAATGGCCGCCAGTTTTTTGTCTTCAGATTGTTTCAGCGAACTGCTCGCGCCGTCCCTGACTTTCCTTCATCAGTCTCCTTTTTCAAGCAGCTTCACACCAGCATCATCAGCCGCTGGCAGCAGAAATCCATCCAGATTAAGTCTGATGGTTCCACCGGCATCACTGAATGCATCTTCAAACCCAAGCCTGCGTCGCTGGTAACGCCGCCAGAAAAAGAATGACCCGCCCGCGATGATACCAAGCAGAACAGAACCCAGAATCATCAGGCTGATCATGTAAAAAGTGGTGATCAGAAAAGTGCCTGTGCGGCGCGCTTCCTCAAGCGCCAGCGGATCAGGCGGGCGATATTCATACGGAATCGAATTGAACCGGTCGCCTTCCCAGTAAACACGCGGCGCATATTTGATCTCTTTCAGCACCGCTTCAGCCGCGCTGGAATCTCTGACTCCGACCGCCAGCACCACGTAATTACCGATGCGTTTGCTCAGGCGGCTGGCTTTTTCATCCGGGCTGAGTGATTCAAGATGACTTTTGAGGCGATTGTAATTGTCCGCTGCCAGTTGTGGCGTGTAGCAATCAACAATCAGCAGGCTCATCTGCCCACCGCCATTTTCATACTGAGCCGTGACGGCTTCGGCTCCGCCGGTAAAACTGATCACATCCTTCAGATCAGCAAACTGTTTCAGGTCAGTCAAAGCAACAGGGCCGACCAGATATTTTTCACTTTCAGCCACCCTGTTCTTTTCGGACAGGTGGCTCGGCAGCGGAGATAAATCTGCCGGTGCCTGAGACAGCGACTGCGCCAGCGCACTGACGAGCGCCTGGTCAGGGGCTGATTCAGCAGATGAACCCGCCACTCTGACGACATAACTGCCGCTATAAAACTCAGTTCGACCCGGCGGCAGAGTGCCGCGATTGAAAGTAAACAGACCGTATGCGCCGGATGGATAACGCATCTCGAAGACTTCAATGAGCGCACTGTCCTGACGGCTGGAATAGGCTCTGGTCATCACTGACTGCAGGCCATATTCAAGACAGGCCTCAGCGCCCTGAACCACTTTGTACTGTTCGGCACTGAGCTTTTTAGCCGGGCCTGTCGCGCGCCAGGCGCTGCCGATCACGTCAGGCAGCAGTCCGCGACGCGCAGCCTGATTGTCCGATGTCTTCGCGGTCGCTGGCTGCGGCTGCCCCTGGCCGCAGACTGTGACAGTGAAAAAAATCAGGACTGAAATCAGTGTCAGCAGACTGAAGATTTGGAAAGAGAAACGAGGAGTTAAGACAGATGTGATTTTCAACGATACCGCCCCCCTGTAGCACTTGTGCCACGCCTGTGCCGATGGGTCGCCGCGCTGCCCGGAAGAGTCTGAGTCTGAAAAAAACTTCAACCTGTTAATTCAAACGATGCAACTGAGCCAGAACAATTTCTGCGTATTTGCGCGGATTTCTGACATTCCGCATCGTTATTTTACCAGCGTCCGAAGCACTGTCAATTATGACGTTTCCCAACCCCATCAGTCGCTGCCCGATGGTCGAACTGGTTGTTACATCCTGGATGTTTCTGAGCGGAATGTTGCGCGTGGTTTTGGAAAACAGTCCCGAATCAATTTCAATCTGGCCCGGCGTCAGCGTGTAAACGATGCGATTGCGCAGGATGTGTTTGTAAACCGGCAGCAGAAAAAAGACCGCTGCCAGAATCAGCACCAGTTGAAAGTGCCAGCCGAAGAAATAACCAGTGACGCCTGCCGCCAGCAGCGAAAGCAGCGTGGCAAAGCCATACATAAAGCCAACTTCATAAAAGGCCGGGCGAATGCGAAACAGCACCTGATCGTGCGGCTGATCGCTGGCGAGTTCTGTCGTGTAGCGCAGCATCGAAGCAGACAGTGGTGAAGTGCGGCTCATCGTCGCCGCGCGCCGTTCACCGGCCAGATTTACCGGCGCGCCGCAGCCGTTGCAGTAGGCGCTGTTGGGGATGAGCGGCTTTCCGCAGGAATGGCAATACATAATCGAATCGTTCAGAGCTGTTTCAGAAAATCTGCAATGGCTGAATTGAAGGCATCAGGCTGCTCAAGATTTGATAAATGCCCGGCTTCGCTGATGACCGTGAGCCTTGCGTCAGGAATCCGGTCGCGCATCTTTTCAGCTTCAGTCGGCGGCGTCAGCGCGTCATCGCTGCCAACCAGAATCAGCGCGGGGCAGGTGATGCCGGGCAGCAGAGCCGTTGAATCCGGGCGTTCGGCCATCCCGCGCTGCGCGGCGGCGATGGCTTCGGGGCGGTTGCTTTCAATGATGGCGCGCACCCGGTGGCTGACTTGCGGTTTGTTCTGCTGCGTGACCGGAGCGAGCAGGCGCGACACCATTCGGTCAGCAATGACTGAACTGCCCGCTTGCAGCGCGAGTTCGGCCATCTCGTATCTGTTGCGTCGCGCTTCGTCGTGGTCAGCTCCGGCCTTTGTGTCGGCCAGAATCAGCGCGGCCACGCGGTCGGCATACTTTCGGTAAAAAGCGAAAGCCGCATAACCGCCCATCGAAAGGCCGCACAAAACAGCGCGTTCGACGCCGAGTTGATTCATCAGCCCGGCCAGATCGTCAGCGAAAGTTTCCATCAGGAATTTCTCGCCGCGCAGTTCGCTTTCGCCAAAGCCGCGCCAGTCAAATGTCAACACGCGACAGACTGTTGAGAGCGCCGCCACCTGTTCATCCCACATTCGCTGACTGAGCGGGAAGGCGTGCAGAAAAATAATGGCCTGGCCGCTGCCTTCGTCACGGCAGGCAAGTTCAATCTGTTCAGCCCCGCTGTTTACTTTGACTTTCATGGCGTGAGCATTTCTGAAATGACCCGGCCCCGCATGGCTTTCATTTCCAGTCCAAGCAGCCGTGCAATGGTCGGCGCGAGATCAGCGAGCCGGGCGAATTCGACGCTGGCGCCGGGCTTGATCCCTTTGCCTGCGACAATCATTGCGCCGCGCATTTCATAACGTTGCGGCAGATACCCGCTCGCTGCGCGCAGGTCAGTTTTTGATTTGATGTCACCGCCCGCGCGACCCGACATGACATACATCGGCGCGGCATCGAGATAAAGCACCGCCCGCGTGTCGGCTCCGAGCCGCGAAATGTCGCGGCGCGAAATCATACGCCAGATCGGGCTGTGCGGTTTCTCGTGATATTCGCGGAAGGCCGCTTCGACAGCGCTGACCAGCTTTTCATCATTCGGGTTTTTGACAAAGACCGCAGCGGCTCCGCCCAGCGGTTGCGCGACTGCCTGCCAGTCGGTGATGCGGCCCTGGCCATCAGCCGTCAGCAGTTTCTTTTTAGCCAGGATGACATTGGGGCTGAGTTCATTTTCAACGGCGGCGCTGCCATAAGGCGCAACGATCAGGAAAGTCGTCTCACCGGCAATTCCGGCCCGGTCGCAGCTTGCGGCAATCTGTTTGATCAAGCCATCAATGCGATTGAGCGCCGCAAACGATTCCTTTGCCAGCGGCCCGAACTGCCGCTGTGCTGCTTCGAGCGATTCAAAACAGACCAGCGTCAGGCCGGGCTGCTGTTTTTCAATTGCTGAAGCCGCTGTTGTGGCTCGTTCCTGATCGGTCGAAACGGCCTGTGCGAGCCGCGTTTTATTGTTCTGATACGGCTCAGCGACGGATGATGCCGTGTCAGCCCTGGTCAGCGGAAAGCCTGACACGGCAGCCGTCAGGTCGGCACGCTGTGCAGCCTGCAAAATCGTTTCGCCTTTGATGTCGCTGGCCGACGAATAACGCTGTGTGGCCTGCGCGCCGTCTGTTGGGCTGAACGCATAATCAGCCGTAATGCCGTGATCGGCTGGCAGCATGCCCGTCAGGATTGTTGCGTGCGCCGGGCCGCTCAGCGATGGATAGACGCTTTCGATGCCTTCAATGTTTGCGCCCCGGTCGCGCAGGCTGCGCAGGAATGGAATGGGCAGTTCGCTTTTGTAATGCTCGCTGAGGTAATCAGACCTGAAGCCGCTGATTGAAATCAGAATGACGTGCGAAGTGAGCCGGGGCGGAACCGGCCTGGTTTTTTTCGCGGGAGTTTGTGGCGCAGTCTGCTGTGACGGCTGAATGTGAACGGGCGCAGAAAAGAGCGCCGCCAGCATCAGGATGAGACAGGGCAGCAGGTGAAACGCATGGTGTCTGCTTGCTTGCTGAATGCTCCGGGCCATCGCTTTTTATCCGGCTGTGACTGCTCCGCGAATGGCGGCAATCATTTCGCGCACGGCGCGATCAAGTCCGACCAGCGAAGCCCGCGCAATAATGTTGTGGCCGATGTTGAATTCTTCGATTTCGGCAATGTGCGCCACTTCGGCGACGTTGCGGTAAGTCAGTCCGTGACCGGCGGCCACCTTCAATCCGGCGCTCACTGCTGCCCGCGCGGCCTTGCGCAAACGCTCAAGTTCCGCCGCAATCTCCTTCGTCCGGCGCACAGTGGCATCACCCGGATGCTCGCAAAGCTGCGCGTATTTCGCCGTGCAGAGTTCGACCTGAAAGGCTTTCAGCTTTGCCGCCGCTTTGATCTGCCTGAGGTCAGGATCAATGAACAGGCTGACGAAAATCTGCTGCTCCGAAAGTTGCCTGATCGCCGCGCTGACGGACTGCTGACTGGTGATGGCATCAAGCCCGCCTTCGGTGGTGATCTCCTGCGGACGTTCAGGCACGAGTGTCACCACATCGGGTTTGACGCGCGCGGCAATCGAAACCATTTCATCGGTCGCGGCCATTTCGACATTCAGGTGCGTGACGATGACCTGTTTGAGCGCGGTCAGATCGTTGTCCTGAATGTGGCGGCGGTCGCTGCGCAGGTGTGTGGTGATGCCGTCGGCGCCGGCCAGTTCGCAGATGACTGCGGCTGAAGCCGGATTCGGTTCATTGGTG
>CAYWDW010000236.1:0-7641 GCA_964457105.1 uncultured Heliobacteriaceae bacterium | reverse complement strand
CAATCACGCTGACTTGCTGGAACTGGTTGCGAGGAATGCCATGATCAATCGGGAACTGCTCAGAGAATCAGGTTTTTATCAGGCCATCGTTGAGGAAGGCCGCCAGGAAGGGCATTTGCAGGGAACGCGGGAAGGTCGGCAGCAGGGACTTCAGCAGGGACTTCAGCAGGGACTTCAGCAGGAACTGTCTGATCTGAGAGAACTGCTTTCACAGCTCGCGTCACAGCGATTTCCGAAACTCAAAATAAGCAAGGAGCTGGAGCGGATCAACGATCTCACGGCGCTGAGACGGCTCTTTCTCGAACTCCACAGCCTGCCCGATGGCGCAACCCTCAAACGGCGGATCGCCGCGCTCGGCAAAATCAATGGCCATCAGCAGAGTCGCCGCTGAAGGCTTGAGGGGCGGGGAGTGTCAATCAGGCCATAAAGCCAAGATTGGGTCGCGCAAACCGGTTGATGTTCGGAAAGACGGTGGTCAGGTCGCCGGGATTGACGCCGAACCATTGCGCGAGAGTTGAGCAGTATTCATCGGTTGAAATTGTCGGAATCCAGCGTCCGTCGCCGCTGTCGTCAGGGCCGTCAATGCGCTGCACCGGGACTTTGCCGTAAATGTCGCCGCCGTTGACGGCGCCGCCCATCACGAAATGATGATTGCCCCAGCCGTGATCTGACCCCCTGCCGTTGCTCTTGTATGTCCGCCCGAAATCAGAAGCCGTAAAACTCGTCACCTGATTTGAAACGCCCAGTTCGACGGTGGCCTGATAGAAGGCATTCAGCGCCTGGCTCAGTTCGGTGAGCAGGCGGGCCTGGGTGTCAAGCTGGCCGCCGTGCGTGTCAAAGCCGTCAATCGTGCAGAAGAAAATCTGCCGTCGCAGGCTGAGTTCGGTGCGCACTGAAATCAGCTTCGCCACCATCTGCAACTGTTTCGCCAGCTCATTCTTGTCAGGAAAGACTGTTTTGAGCGCGGGCGCTTTGTCGAGCGCGCTGCTCAGGCGTTTTTCGTTCTCAATCGCGCGTCTGAAAATGTCGCTGTAGCTTTGCTCGAACAGATTGTTGTAACCGGCTTCGAGAAAGGCTTTGGTCACGGTCGTGCCGGGATTGCCCCAGGCTTCGTTGTAATACCACAGGCTGATCGTGCCTTCGCTTGACACCATATAGGGAAAGACCTGGGCGCCGGTCTGAAAGATATTGGAGCCGGACAGCGAGACTGACATTGAAATCTGACTGGCCGGATTGAGCGCATTCATCGCATCGGCCAGCCGCCCGCCCCAGCCCGTTCGGGCCGTTTCGTTCGGCCACGAAGTCTGCCAGTGCACCTGCTGATCGTTGTGCGAAAAAAGCTGTGGCGGCAGCGGCGCCGATTCATCCAGCACCTGCTGTCGCGTGACGGGCACGACCAGCGGGCCGACGTTGGCCACAATGGCCAGCCGCTTTTGCGTGAACAATGATTGCAGTTCAGGAATGCCGGGATGCAAGGCAAAATCGCGCCCGTCGCGCGTGGCCGGGGTGATCGGCAGCAGCGACGCGCGCGGAATGGCCAGCACGCTGCGCGCCGCAGCATACGAGTTGTAATCGCCCTGGCTGTAAGGAATCAGCGTGTTGTCGCCATCATTGCCGCCAAACATGAAGACGCAGACCAGCGCCTTGTAATCGGCGCTTTGCGGCGCGACAGCGGCCATCAGGCTCAGATCGCCGATAATGCCCGCAGCGGAAGTCGCGCCCACCGTGGCGCAGAATGAATCTCTGAGAAAATCCCGGCGTGAAGGTGACATGAAAGTTCTCCTGAATAACAGATCAGTCATTTCTGAATAGCATATTCCGGCGAGGTGATGACCAGATGCAGGGCTTCTTTGACCCGGTTATCGGGCCTGCTGGCCGGAATTTTTGCGAGGTCGGTGACGAGGCTTGTCTTCAGCCGGTCCGACATGCCGCCGGCCATCATCACGGTGTTGAGGTGATCAATCAGTTGCGCCGGACTGGCCGCAAGCGGCAGCACGGCTGAATAGTCCGGCAGCAGCGGTTTGGTTTCATCCCACCTGAAACCTTCAAAGACGACATAGCGCATGAAATTTGAGATGCCGATGATGGAAGTGTCATTCGTCAACTGAAATTCCGGCGCGTGCAGGCCCGCCGCCGCGATGTTGCCGGGATGACTGTAGCCTGGCTCGAAGAAATTGAAGACCGTCGGCGAACGCAGCGGATTCTGGCCAATCGCCCATTCCGGGCTGTCCATCCAGTAAAGCGGAATCACGCCGCACGCACACGAATAATTGAACGCGCGCAGCAGATGCGACAGTCGCAGGACGGGTTCGCGCAGCTTGCCGTAACCCTGATTGCCAATGACATCCAGGCTGCGCGCTTCGTAATCGGTGAGGATTGCTGTGATGACAGCCTTCAGATCGCCGCGCACGCCGCTGCCGTTGTTATTGAATTTCTGCGCGACGCGGTAAACATACCCCGGACTCGGATTGCTGGTGACGAGGCGCTGAATCAACTGGCGCGCAATGAACGGCCCGACATTCGGATGATTGAAAATATTGTCGAGCGCATCTTTCAAATCCTGCGGCGCCGATTGCCCGGCGGGCAGCACCGTGCCATTCAGCAGTTTCTTGGCTGAAGTCGAATGATGATCGGGCCAGAGTTGCATCGGCACGACCCAGAAAGCGTGCCCGTTTTTCCAGGTGTTCGGCCATTTCCAGTTATTTTCAGTCCGCGGAAACCAGCCATAACTCCAGCCGGTGAACACGTGCGCGAAGCCTTTGACGACGCTTTGATCGTAAGTCGGAATCGGCAGGCCGTTCGCATCGAGCATCAGGCTGCCGTCGGGATGCAGCCGGTACAGTCCGATGGTAAAGAGTTGCAGGATTTCGCGGGCATAATTTTCATTCGGGTTTCTGCCGGTTACCGGGTCTTCCCTGTCGTTTTGCAGGTGGTCGAGATAGCGGCCCATCGCCGGATGCAGCGTGACATCTTCGAGCAGTTGTCGGAAGTTGCCGAACGCATCGCGGTTGAGCGTGTCAACATAACTGGCAATGGCGTACTGATCGCCTTCGAGATTTGAATTGAATGACACGACCAGAATTTCACCGAGCGCAAACGAGACGCGCTGCCGCAACTGATCGTTGCCGGTGATGGCCTGCTTCCAGAACGATTCCATCATCTGCGTCTGGTAAAAATTATCACCGGCGGCGGCTTCGACGGCTTCAAGGTAAGCGACGTGGGTGGTGACGGGCAGCGCGAACTGTTCATTGAGCCACGTGTCAAAACCCTTGTTTTGCAGCGCCGTAATCTCAGTCATCTTCGGCCCGAAGGTGGCCTGGGTCAGAAAGCGTGCGGCGTCGCGCGAAGCTGGCTTGCCGCCAGGCAAAGGAGGCGGGGCAGGCGGCGGCGTGAAAGCCTGCGTGCCATTGACGAGGCCGTAATGCCCGCGAATTTCACCGGACGGGTATTTTGACGAATGAATGTTGATATACAGGCGGCCCGATTTTAAGGCCTGCACAATCTGCGCCGCCGTCGTGGCGCCCACGCCGGTGAACGTCCAGAGGTATGAACCATCGCTTTGTTTCGGCGCGGTGTCGAGATCAAACAGAATCGCGCCGTTCGTGCCCGGATCAGCCGGGCCGTGAATGTGCGCGCTGGTTTCGGGCGTGGTCAGATTGGCGTAGCTGAATTTGATCGTCGCTGATCTTTCATCGGCTGACAGTTGCAGCGAAGAATAACCCGAAGCCGGTGACGAGGCGCTGCCTTCGGGCCGCATCATCGCCAGATACATTGTGGGACTGCCTGAAACCGCCGCGCCCACATTGATGCGCACGGGATTGGACGACTGATTATCAACCGTCAGGGCAATCACCTTGTCGCCGCTGCCGACATTGCGCGGCAGGCGCACGTTGACCTGATCGAGGCCATCGAATGCGCCCTGCGGCCCGGCGAAAGTGACTTCGGCGGCGACACCGCCAATCGCGGCTTTGACATTGCTCAGGCCGCTGTGCCGACGAATGCCGGTGCCGTAAAGAATCAGGAAAAGCTGATCGGTGTCAGCGCCGGGATTGACCGGCACGGCGACGAACCGGCCCTGCTGTGCATCCCATTGCGCGACCGCTTCCCAGCTTTGCGCGTTGCTGGCCGTGACCCTTAACAGACCGGCGGCGGGCAGACCGCTGCCGCTCGAATCGGCTGAAAAAATGCCCGGCGCGACATTGCCAATCTGCACCGTGCCGCTGGCGGCGACGTTGCTGCCGCTGAAGGCGCGCACCGTCGCCGCGCCGTTTGCCGTCCCCGCCGGAATCTGAAAATTGATCTGTGTCGGTGAAATGAAAAACAGCGGGGCCGCTCGTTCAGCGCCCAGGCTGTCGCGCACCCTGACGCTGGTTGTGCCGATGACGGTCGGCAGCGGTTTCGCAGTTGCCGCCGCCGTGGTCGTGGCGAGGTTGCTGCCGAAGGCCGCCACGATTTGTTCAGCCGCGACTACGGCGGTGCTGTAGGTGGCGGCGGAAACGACCGTCAGCGTATTCTGCTGCGGCAGGCTGTGACGTAACGATTCAGCCGTGCTGCGAGGCGACGCGGCAAGCAGCGGCAGCAGTCCTGCCACCATCAGCAATGCGGTCATCAGCCACCCGGCGATGCGGCGGGAAGATTTCACCAGGCCAGTCCGGGGAGAAAACACATTCTTGTGCGCATGAATCATTGGCGGCTCACCTCGCGGCTTTCCGGCGGCCATCTTCCGGCTGCACCCGCACGCAGGCAGCAGCGGAGCTGACCGCTGGAAGAGAACTTGTTCAGTCCGGGTTTATTTCTGGTGAGGAGCTTGAGGCTGTTTCCGCTACCGGGTTCGCTGCACAGTCGGGAAACGATCTTGTTTTTGTGACGGCGCGGATTATAAGCAAACCAGGCTGAGCAGGGCAACGGCTGATTCAGTCGAACGGCAGAGTTCAGTCAGGCTGACTCAGAAAAACAAGCCGGACTTGAAGGCAGAAAAATGTCTGATGAACTGTCAGTTCGCGGGACCACGCTGATGGCTGAAAACGGGAAGGGCCTGATGACCCCTCACTGGTCATCAGGCCCTTCCCGTGGCGAATAGCCACTTGGGTACATGCGATTACCAAAGACCCGTGTGAATGCTGCTGCGAAACTGGAATTTCTTCCTCACCCTGATCGAAGCCTCACTCACATCGTTCAGGTCTTTCTCACACTAGATGCACACACACACGCCGCTGGTCAGAAAAAGTTCCCAAAGAAAAAACGGCAGCGAAGTTTTTTTCGCTGCCGTCGTTTTCAGGCTACTTCTTTTTTCTGATCCGCCGGGTACTGAGCACTTCAGCCGTGTGGATCGGAGTGGCTTTGCTGAAGATGGTATGGCTGATCATAATCAGCAACTGATCGTCACGTCCGCGAAACCGTCCGCGCAAAGGCTGATCGCCGGTCTGCGTGACCACGCCTTCGCGCACCATACTCCAGAACTGTTTCTGGGTGACCCAGTATTCCTTTTCGTTATTGCACACAATCAGTGCAGTCTTTTTGACTTTCATCGCTTTCCTCTCGTGGTCAGGCTTGCAATCGTGAGGGACTGCGATTGTGTCACGGCGCTGACAGCCGGGCAAGCAGTGATGAGCCTCGCCTGAAGCGTGCTGAACTCAGACGCCCAGGGCTTCACCTGGTTTCGGCTGACCGCACTTTGATGTACGGCTGCAGCTCATTCATCATCGCCTGGAAATCCTCAAAGCGCAGCGACTGCGGCCCGTCGGACCAGGCCTTTTCAGGACACGGATGCACCTCGGTCATCAGGCCGTCGGCGCCGACCGCGACGGCGGCCTTCGACATCGGTTTGACGAGGCTGCGCTTGCCTGTGCCGTGACTCGGATCAACGATCACCGGCAGGTGACTGAGTTCGTTAATCAGCGGCACTGCCGAAAGGTCCAGCGTGTTGCGCGTCGCCGTTTCAAACGTGCGAATGCCGCGTTCGCACAGCATCACATCCTGATTGCCGTGCGCGACGATATATTCAGCCGACAGCAGAAACTCCTTGATCGTGGCGGACAGACCGCGCTTGAGCATGACCGGTTTGCCGACCTTGCCGAGTTTCTTGAGCAGTTCGAAGTTCTGCATATTGCGCGCGCCGACCTGCAGAATGTCGGCATACTCGGCCACCAGATCCACGTCTTCTGAGTTAAGAATCTCGGTCACGATCTTCAGCCCGGTGCGTTCGCGGGCTTCGGCCAGCAGCTTCAGTCCTTCTTCCGCGAGGCCCTGAAATTCATACGGCGAAGTGCGCGGCTTATATGCGCCACCGCGCAGGATTCTGGCGCCACCAGCGACCACGGCGTCCGCGGTTGAAAGCAACTGATCGCGCGTTTCGACCGAACACGGCCCGGCCATCACGACAAAGCTGCCGTCACCGATCACGATGTCATCGCTGATGCGGATGGATGATTTCTGCGGCCTGACCTCGCGGCTGACGAGTTTGAAGGGCTGCATAATCGGGAAGGCGTCGTCCACGCCTTCCATGGCCTTGAAGGTTTCGATGTGTTCCTTCTTGTCGCCGTGACCGATGCAGGCAATCACGGTGCGCTCTTCGCCCTTGATGACGTGCGGCGTAAAACCGAATTCACGAATCCGGTCACAGACGTGACTGATCTGTTCTTCAGTGGCATTCAGTTTCATTGAGATGATCATTGCTGTTCTCCTTGCGTGAGGGGGTTACGGGCTAAGTCTGGTTAACGGGCCGCTTTCGGGTAGCAGCCCAGAATTCTGATGCTGGTGGCAAACTCGGCGAGGTGCTGCAGGGCATGGCGCACACGCGGCTCGCGGGTATTGCCGATGAAGTCGAGATAGAAGCTGTATTCCCAGGGACGACCCACAAGTGGCCGCGATTCGATTTTGGTCAGGTCCAGGTCGCGCAGCGCAAAGACGGCCATCGCGCGATAAAGCGACCCGGTGCGGTTCTCAAGCGCAAAGACAATCGAAGTCTTGTCGGCTTCAGGCGGCGGCGTTTCATCTTCGGCCTGGGCGTGCGACAGCAGCAGGAAGCGCGTGAAGTTCTGCTGATCGTCCTCGATTTCGGACACCAGAATCTGCGCGCCGTAAACTGCGGCAGCCCCGGCGCTGGCAATCGCCGCCGCGCCCTGTTCGCGGCTTTCCATAATCATCTTCACGCTGCCCGCTGTGTCGAAAGCGGCAATGGCCTGCATCTGCGGATTGGCCGCCAGAAACTGCTGGCACTGGCCGAGCGCAACCTGGTGCGAATAGACGCGGCGCACGTCTTCAAACCTCGTGCCGGGGGCGGCAATCAGGTTATGCACGATCCGCAGGTTGACTTCGCCTCTGATGCGCAGGTGATGTTTGAGCAGCAGGTCGTAATTCTGATAGACCGAACCGAACAGCGAATTTTCAATCGGGGCCAGGCAGTAATCAGCCGTGCCCAGTTCGGCGGCGGTGAACATCTTTTCAAAGGTTTCGCACGGCACGAGCGTAATGTCATCGCCCATCAGGCGGCGGGCGGCTTCGGTGCTGAAGGCTCCCGGTTCGCCCTGAAAGGCCACCCGCAGGGACAGGGCGGTATCGCTGGCGGAATGTTCAGTCGTCATCGAATATCCTCCGGTCAACGGTTGCAAAGTAAAAGCCCCTCCTTCGCGGCTGAAAGAG
>CAYWDW010000235.1:0-7654 GCA_964457105.1 uncultured Heliobacteriaceae bacterium | reverse complement strand
TAGGTCAGCGTGCCGGTGAGGCGCGTGGTGGTGCAGGGCACGCCCACGCGCGCGGCTTCGTCAATCGTCAGCGTGAAAGTGCCGAGCGCGGGCGAAACGAAAGTCAGCGTCTGCGCGCCTGAAAAGCTGATGACCAGATTTGAGTAATCCTGCGAAAACCTGCCGCTGATGGTGCCGGTGAAGGCGCTCGCACTGCCTGCCGCCAGGGGAATCGTGACTCCGTTGACCTGTAGCACCGGAGCGATTGTCAGATCCAGGCCAAAGAGCGGCCCCTGATTTCCGTGAGGCACGTTTGAAGTCGTGACCAGCGTCAGCAGCGTGACGTTGACCGACTGTCCGGGCGACAGTTGGGCGGTAAACTGCGGATCGGTTTGTTTCGCGGTGACCGTGCTGGTGCCAGGCGCGGTCGGGTTCCGTGCAGTCACTGACTGAACTGATCCCGAATTGTTCACGATGCAGTTCTGACACGGCAGCGTGCCCGATTTTGAAAGAGTGAAACCTGGGGTGCCGGTCAGTTGAACCGGGTCAGCCGAGGCGCTGATCAATCCAGCCACCATCAGCGCCGCCACCATCATCATCTGCCACAGGATTGACCTGCCATTGATCTTCATAAATTCATCCTCCGGGTGATTGAAAAATATGTTCCGGCACAGTCGCGCCTGCGCGCGCAGATCTGTCCTGGCGGCTTTCAGCGCCGCTGAAATCAGGGCCGCCACCGGGCGCGAGGCAAACCTCTCCGAGCCTGGCGCTTAAACGTCAGGCGGGCGGGCGACTGTACAGAGATACCGGCTGAAGCAGGTGAAATCATGAATTCATCGGTGATTCCAGAAATTTCTGCACTGACTTCTGCCGGCTGCTCGCCGACGGCTTCCCAGGTCTTCCGTTTTTCCTGCGGGTCTTGCCGATGTTCAGCTCTTCCGGGTATCTTTTCATCTCCGCCAGCAAGCGCCGGGCGCAATAAATACAGAGTGGTCACGACGCTGCATCCCGGCCTTCCGAGGTTTCGGGCTGACCGGACATTGCTGAAGATGCAGCGTCCGGGGTACTGAACATCAGACTTTGTTTGCCGCCTGGCTGAAGCAGCACGGTGATAAAAACAACGGCAAGCCGACCCCCTTGCCGGACATTCATTGCAGGGAGACATCCATGAAAGCATCCAGCCTGTTCCGCGCAGTTCTCATCAGCGCCCTCCTGCTTCCGCAACTGCCCACTGCCGCGCTGGCCAGAGGCAAAGGCGCATCCGCGCTCAGCAAAGTTGCGGCATCAGTCACGATCTACCGCGACAAATTCGGCGTGCCGCATGTTTACGGGCCGACGGACGCGAGCGTGATCTTCGGCTTTATGTACGCGCAGGCCGAAGACAACTTCTGGCAGATCGAGGACAGCTACATTCAGGCGCTCGGTCGCGCGGCTGAAGTTTACGGCGACAAAATGCTCGATGCCGATCTGCTCAATCGCGCGCTCGGCGTGGCGCGGCTCTCGCAGGAGGAGTACCCGAAGCTCAGCCAAAGGATGAAAGAGATTTGCCAGGCGACGGCGGACGGGCTGAACTATTACCTTGAAACTCACCCGCAGGTGAAGCCGCGCCTGATCACGAAATTCGAGCCGTGGCACCTGCTCGCCTTCGGACGCTTTGCGCAGTATCAGCTTTTCATTTACAAACGCGCCGGAATCAAAGACGCCGAAATTCGCGCCGCCGTGCAGGAAGTCAAAGCGAATGGTATGACCGGCGCGCTCGCGCTGCCATCAAACGAAGAGCTTGCCGAAAACGATTACGCGCAGCAGGCGTGGGACGCGGGCATTGTCGGCTCCAACACCTGGGCGATCACACCGTCAAAGAGCGCTTCGGGTCACGCGATGCTGCTCATCAATCCGCATCAGCCTTTCTTCGGCCCTGGGCAATGGATCGAAGGCCACGTTCACAGCGACACGGGCTGGAATCTGTCAGGCGCGACTTTTCCCGGTTCGCCGTTTCCAGGCCTCGGCCACAACGAAAACCTGGGCTGGAGTCACACGGTCAATGCGCCCGACATCATTGATGTGTGGACAGAGAAATTCGACGATCCGAAAAATCCGCTGCATTACAAATACGGCAATGGCTACCGCGCCGCGACCGAATGGACTGATTCAGTCAGAATCAAAACCGACAAGGGAACCGAAACGCGCAGCTTCAAATTCCGCCAAACGCATCACGGCCCTGTCGTGGCAGTGCGCGATGGCAAACCGCTGACGGTGCGGATGGCGAAGCTCGATGATAACGGCGCACTCGAACAGCGTTACCTGATGGGCAAGGCGCGCAACCTGGCTGAGTTCAAGGCGGCCATGTCGCGCCTGTCTGTGCCGATGTTCAATACGATGTACGCCGACCGCGAAGGCAACATCTGGTATCTATACAACGGCGCAGTCCCGATCCGCGATCAGAAATACGACTGGACGAAACCCGTTGATGGCAGCGATCCGGGCGCCGAGTGGAAGGGCTATCACAAAATGGAAGAGCTGCCGCAGATTGAAAACCCGCCGTCAGGTTATGCGCAGAACTGCAACGCCACGCCATTCCTGGCTACTGACGAAGGCCGGGGCAATCCCGATCCGGCGAAATATCCAAAGTACATGGTTGGCGAAAAGGACAACGCGCGATCACGCATCTCGCGCCGCATTCTTTCCAGGACTGACAAATTCACTTTTGCCGAGTGGGCCAGAGCCGCCTTTGACACCAGAGTGATTGAAGCCGAAACGCAGATTCCGCCGCTCGTCGCCGAATGGGAGAAGCTGAAAGCCGCTGACCCCGCGCGCGCCGCAAAAACGGCTGAAGCAATCACCGCGCTGAAATCATGGAATGGCGTCAGCACGATTGATTCAGTCCCGATGACGGTTTTCACGCTCTGGTTTTACACTTCGACACAG
Source organism: uncultured Heliobacteriaceae bacterium (assembly GCA_964457105.1). Classification (GTDB taxonomy): domain Bacteria; phylum Acidobacteriota; class Blastocatellia; order RBC074; family RBC074; genus DASRDU01. The sequence continues at coordinate 4,750 of CAYWDW010000235.1, read as the reverse complement.
GCCGCCGCGCAGCGCATGGTGAAGGACAATCCTTATCCGAAAGTCGCGGTTCTCGAATACATCCTCGGCGATCTGACGAAGAAGTGGGGCACGTGGCAGGTCGCGTGGGGCGAGATCAACCGCCTGCAGCGCGTGCATACGAGCGGCACGCTTGAACCCTTCAGCGATGACAAGCTGAGCCTGCCCATCGCAGGCGGCCCCGGCGACCCGATTGGCATCGTCTTCAATTTCTATGCGCCCGAAGCCAAAGGGCAGAAGCGTCGTTACGGCATCGCCGGACATTCATTCGTCAGCGTCGTCGAATTCGGCCCGCAGGCTCAGGCGCGCTCAGTGCTGCAATTCGGACAGACGCACGACCCGCAATCAAAACATTACTTCGACCAGGCCGAGTTGTATTCAAAGCAGCAGTTCAAGCCCGCGTGGTTCACGCTTGCTGACATCAAAGCCAATCTCGAACGCGCTTATCATCCAGGTGAGGCGATGGCGAAAACGGCGGCAAAGTAACCCGCCAGGCAAAGATCAGCTAAAGCTCAATGGAATTAAGTTAAGCGAGAGAACAAGCCGGAAGAGAGATGACCGCAACACACGGAAATAACGAAACAAACGAAACCAGGCCGCTTCAGCACAGGTCTGTATTCCGTCTGTTTCGTTATTTCCGTCTGTTCCGTCATCTCTCTTCTGCTTAACTTAACCCCATTGAGCTTTAGAAAGAACGGATCGCAGCTCAACCTCAGGGGGACAATTCAATGACACGCTTGCGCATCCTTTGCATACTTCTGATTACCCTGTTGTCAGCAGTTCTGACATTTTCATCTCTTGCCGCGCTGGCGCAGCAGGAAGAGAAGAAAGATGACCAGAAAAAAGAAGAACTGCTGCTCAAGCCCGAAGGCAAAGTCTCATTCACGACCGACGAAGGCACGTGGATGTCGCTGGATGTTTCGCCCGACGGACAGACGATTGTCTTTGATCTGCTCGGCGACATTTACACGCTGCCGATGGCGGGCGGCGCGGCCCGGCGCATCATCGGCGGCATGTCGTTTGAATCACAGCCGAAGTTTTCACCCGACGGCAAACTGATCGCCTTCATCAGTGACCGCAGCGGCGCTGAGCAGTTGTGGGTCTCTAAACCTGACGGCAGCGAGCCGAAGGCGCTGACCAAAGGGCGCGGCGCGGGGATGCTTTATTACCTGTCGCCTTCATGGACGCCGGATGGCAATTACCTCATCGCTTCAAAATCAGAACGCGGCATCGGGACGTTTCACGTTTATCTGTGGCACAAGGACGGCGGCACAGGCGTCAGTCTTGGCCCGCCGCCACCGCCGCCACCCGCTCCGGGTCAGCCGCCGTCAGGCCCCGTACAACCGCAACTGAACAGGATGGGCGCGGTCGCTTCGCCCGACGGGCGATTCATTTATTACGCGCAGCGCACGGGGGCCTTCAATTACAACGCGCAGTTTCCGATCTGGCAGATTGTGCGCTTTGACCGTGAAACCAGCGAAACCGCGACGATCACCAACGCGCAGGGCAGCGCGATGCGTCCGCTGCTGTCGCCGGACGGAAAGAAGCTGGTTTACGTCACGCGCTATGAAACAAAGACGGCCATGCGCGTGCGCGACCTTGAAACCGGTGATGAACGCTGGCTGATCAACGGCGTGACACGTGACGATCAGGAATCGCGCGCGACCCGCGATACTTTCCCTGGCTATGCCTTCATGCCCGATGGCAAATCGCTGATCGTGCCGATTGACGGCAAAATCAGGCGCGTTGATTTTGCCACGGGCCAGGCGACGGTCATCCCTTTCACCGCACAGGTTGAAGCTGACATTGCGGCGCGGCTGCATTTCGATTATCGCCTTGATGACAGCGACCGCGTGAAGTCGCGGCTGATTCGCTATCCGGCGCTTGCGCCTGATGGAAAGAGCGTGGTGTTTACGGCTTTCAATAAACTTTACGTCAGCGAATTGCCGAACGGCACGCCGCGCCGGCTGACTAATCTGACGGCTGGTGAATTTATGCCCGCATGGTCGCCCGATGGCCGGTCCATCGCCTTTGTCACGTGGACCAGGGACGGCGGCCACATTTACCGCGTCGCGGCTGAGGGCGGACAGCCGGAGCAGTTGACGCGGCGCGCCGCGTTTTATTCTTACCCGGTTTATTCGCCTGACAACTCAAAGATCGTTTTTGTTTCGGGCGCAGTGAGCGATCAGCTTTTCGCCGACCTGCGGCAGGAACACGAATTCGGCTCTGAAGCTGAAGCCCTGCTGCACGGCAAAACCGCAGGCGAAGTGACCGGTGTGGGCGGCAGCACCGGCACTGATCTGCGCTGGATTCCGGCAGGCGGCGGCGATTCGACGCTGATCGCTTCAACGCAGGGCGGACGGTACCCGCATTTCAGCAGCGATCCGCAGCGTGTTTACGTGACGACAAATCAGGGGCTGACTTCGGTCAGACTTGACGGCTTCGACCGGCGCGCGCATCTCAAAGTTACGGGCACGGGCGCGCCGCCGAATCCGGCTTCAGCCAGCGTCATCAAAGTGTCGCCCGACGGCACGCGGGCTTTCTGCGAAGTGCAGGGCAAACATTATCTCGTCACGATTCCGAAAGCGGGCCGGGAGACTGTCACGGTCAGCGTCACCAGCCCGGTTTCATCAGTGCCGGTCAAAAAGATGTCTGCCGAAGGCGGCGATTATCTGAACTGGTCGGTTGACGGTACCTCAGTCACGTGGTCGTGGGGGACGAAGTTTTACCGGCAGCAGATCACCGCCGACAAACCTGAAAGCACAGAACTGACGGTCGAGATGCCGCGCGCCAGAACCAAAGGCACCGTCGTGCTGAGCGGTGCGCGCATCATCACCATGAAAGGCGATGAGGTCATCGAAAAAGGCGATGTCATCATCACCGGCAATCGCATCACCGAAATCAAAGCCACGCCCGCCAAAGGCAAAGCGACTTATCCGGCGGGCGCAAAAGTCATTGACGTGACCGGCAGGACGATCATGCCAGGCATCGTTGATGTCCACGCGCATATGTGGCCGCCGCGCGACGTGCATCAGACGCAGGTCTGGCAGTATCTGGCGAACCTCGCTTACGGCGTGACGACGACGCGCGACCCGCAATCGGCGACGACCGATGTTTACGCTTACGCCGATCTGGTCGAAACGGGCGACATCATCGGCCCGCGCATTCTGACGACGGGGCCGGGCGTTTTTGATCGTTCGGGGCTGGATGACAAGGACGCGACGCGCAATTACATCAAACGTTACCGCGAGGCCTACCAGACCGACACGCTCAAGGAATATGTCGCCGGTGATCGCATCGTGCGGCAGTGGGTGGCGCTCGCCTGCCGGGAGTTTCAAATCACGCCGACGACCGAAGGCGCGCTGGATATGAAGCTCGACCTGACGCAGATGATTGACGGCTATTCGGGCAATGAACATGCGCTGCCGATTCAGCCGATTTACAAGGACCTGGTCGAATTCGTCGCGCAGTCAAAGACCTTTTACACGCCGACGATGCTCGTGGCTTACGGCGCGCCGTGGACTGAGAACTATTACTTTGAAAACACCGACACGGTGGGCAACAAAAAACTGTCGCGCTTCATTCCGCGCGAACTGCTGATGACGATGCTGCGCCGTCGCGGGCAGTGGTTCCATCCCGATGAATACGGCCACACGGGCATCGCCGCCGGAGCCGCGCAGATCGTCAAAGCCGGTGGCCGCGTCTGCCTCGGCGGTCACGGTCAGATGCAGGGGATTGGCTGTCACTGGGAATTATGGAACCTGCAATCAGGCGGCATGTCCACGCACGACGCCCTGCGCTGCGCGACGATTTTCGGCGCTGAAGCTATCGGGTTGAATCGTGATGTCGGCTCGCTCGAAGCAGGCAAATTTGCTGATCTGATCGTGCTGGATAAAAACCCGCTGCTCGACATTCGCAACACGAACACGATCAAATACGTGATGAAGAACGGTGAATTGTTCGAGGGCGACACGCTCGATCAGGTCTGGCCGGTGCCGCAGAAGCTGACGCCGCAATACTGGTGGGACACTGAGCCGAAGTAATTTTGTGCGCCATCAAAGAGAGATGACGGAACACACGGATATAACGGAAGGAACGGAAAACAGTCTGAACTCAGGTGGTCGGTTCCCGGTTGTTTCGTCATCTGTTTTTCTGCTGACACGACTGCAATGATCTGAAAGCGGCCTGACACCTCAGGCAAACAGATCCTTCACTGCCATCTGCCAGCCGGGCACGACGTCTGCGCCATCCAGCGTGTCGTTTTCAGTCAGCAGCCTGACATCGCCGGGCGAACGATAGACCTTGACCATCCGTTTGCGCGGGTTGATGACGATGACCATGCGCGTGCCGGCTTCCAGCCAGTCAGCAATCTTTTCTTCGACTTCAGTGTAAGTATCGCCGGGTGGGATGACTTCGACAGCAAGATCAGGCGCGCCGGGCCAGTAAGCTTCGTCCGGCTCGCCAGACTGATCGAGTACTTCCTGCCGGATGAACGAGACATCAGGCGCGCGCACGGTGTCGGGGTCGCGGGCAATCCTGAAGCCGGTTTCAGCGGCGTACACGATGCCAAGCCGGTGGGTCTCGACATGTTGCGCGAGACGCCAGGTCAGCCTGACAGTTACCTTGCCGTGCTTGTGACTTGCAGGAGCCATCTTCCTGAGTTCTCCTTTGACCAGTTCATAGCAAAAGCCGTCATCAGGCATCTTCAATAATTCTTCGGCGGTGATGGATT
>CAYWDW010000234.1:7452-7667 GCA_964457105.1 uncultured Heliobacteriaceae bacterium | reverse complement strand
CGTCCTCGTTGACCGGATCGCGTCCGGCCAGCGTGTGAAAGACGCCGCTCGCGCCGATGCCGCCGAAATGATCCACCAGGTAATGGCCGAGTACGCCCGATGAATTGCCGAGGCCGCGCGGGTGCTGCCGCGATTTTGAATTGAGCAGCAGCCGCGTTGATTCAAGCGTCGAGGCCGCGACGATGATGATTTTGCCGAAAAACTCCAGTTCCTGA
>CAYWDW010000234.1:0-7442 GCA_964457105.1 uncultured Heliobacteriaceae bacterium | reverse complement strand
CGGCGACGCCTTTGGCCCTGCCGGTGTGCGGGTCAATGATGAGGTGGCGCACGACGGAATTTGGCCGCAGCGTCATCCGGCCCGTTGCCGCCGCCGCCGGCAGCGTTGACGCGACCGAATTGAACATCGCTCCCACATCGCACCCGTCGCCGCAGTGGCCGCAGAAATGGCATTTGTTGCGGCCATACTTTGTGTGCTGCGGTTTTGTGGCCGTGAGCATGGCCACGCGCATGGCGACTCCTGTGCGCCCGGTTTTGACGGCACCCTGGCGCAGCATCTGCTCGCCACAGGTCAGATTCATCGGCGGCAGAAAGTTGCCGTCCGGCAGATACCACAACCCGTCACGGTTGCCGCTCACGCCGATCCAGTCTTCGGCCTTGTCGTACCAGGGCGCGATTTCGGCGTAATCAATCGGCCAGTCCGCATCGAAGCCGTCGTGCGTGGCGGCCTTGAAATCAAGGTCGCTCAGTCGCCACGACAGGCGGCCCCAGTGCAGCGTCTTGCCGCCGACGATCCGCGCGCGCACCCACAGAAACGGCTTGCCCGGTTCGGTCGTGTATGGATTTTCGGAATCCTTCACATAAAAGTGACGGCTGAAATATCCGGCAGTGTCCTGCATCCACTGCTCCTGATCCTTCCAGCCCGGCGGGCCGAAGCCGCGATACATCTCCTGAAAGGGAAAGAGGTGCGACGAAAAGTCGCGCTGCGGATTGACGGGCGGCCCGGCTTCAAGCACCAGGACTTCCAGCCCGCGCTCGGTCAGTTCCTTCGCGGCCATGCCGCCTGACGCGCCGGAACCGATGATGATCGCATCGTAGACTTGCTGCTTCTTCGTGGTTTGCACACTGGCCTCCGCAAATGTGGATTGCGGGCATCGCAGAACGCGAGCCTGGCACAACCTAGCACGAAGCAGCGGAAAGCGAAAGTGAGGTGCAGATGGCGAATCAGAGCCTGGTGGTGCGCGGCGGCGCTGTTCACTTCTGCATTGAAAACTGACCGCGTGCGGCGCACCAGAGATCCTGAAGAATGAACGGCTGACTGGTATGCGCTGCCAGTGTGCGGCTGAGTTTGTAGCAGAGATCGAAGCTGGCACGCTGGTGCGCGCCCATTTCGAGATGGTCAATTATTTCAAGGTCAATGCCTGAATTGTGCGCCAGTTCGGCGCGGGTCAGTCCGGCGGCTTCACGTTTGCGGCGTAACACTTCACTGAAAATCATCGGGCAACTCCTGTCCTGGTCGGTTCTTTGTCAATCAGTTCAGACAGCGAAGAACCGGAAGGTACGGGCTGCTCGTCACAAAGCTGTCGCCTCCGGCTGGCAACTTTGTCGCGGAAAAAGAAACCGGAGTCTTCGTTTTCGCGCCTGGAATCAGCCGGGCATTGTCAGTTTTCCAGAGGCAGGTCCGCCGCAGGCGCCGCATTCTCCACGGGAGGCAGTAAACGATGTCGCTGGCAAAACTGGTTATGCTCAAAAACATCATGCTCGACAAACTGATTGGCTGTCGCACGGCGGAACGCGGCGGGTATTACGTCAGAAACAATGAACTCTGGCGCGAGACGGAATATTACTGCGACCGCTGCGGCAAATTTTTCTTTCGCTCACAGCGCCGCCTGTCATCGTCTGAATTCTGGGAAGACGATACGCTCTATGTGATGCCAGCCACGGAGAAGGATTCTACGGCGGATATTTGAATGAACAGTGCAGTACCGGGAGCGGTAGCGACCTGGTGGACTCGGGCGGCGCATACACCGAGTCCACCAGGTCGCTACCGCTCCCGGTACTGCACTGCGCGCTTACTTCCGCGCGCTTCTGACCTGCACATTGAAATTAAGCTGGCTCAGTTCGAGCTGATAAAACGCGGCGAAGCCCGGATAGTGGGCCGCGCGTCCCAGCTCTTCTTCAATGCGCAGCAACTGATTGTATTTCGCGATGCGGTCGGTGCGTGAGGCCGAGCCGGTCTTGATCTGTCCGGCATTCGTTGCCACCGCCAGATCAGCGATGAACGGGTCTTCGGTTTCGCCCGACCGGTGCGAAATGATCGCGGTGTAATTGTTCGTCCGCGCCAGTTCGATGGCTTCGAGCGTCTCCGAGAGCGTGCCGATCTGATTGACCTTGATCAGAATCGAATTGGCGACGATTTCATCAATCCCGCGTTCAAGGAATGCCGTGTTCGTCACAAACAGATCGTCACCGACCAGTTGCACCGTGTCGCCAAGCTGTTCGGTCAGATGGCTCCAGCCCTTCCAGTCGTTTTCGGCCAGCCCGTCCTCAATCGAAATAATCGGATACTGCCGGACCCAGTTGACCCAGTATTCAACCATCTGCTCCGAACTGAGGCGGCGATTATCGGATTTCTTGAAAACGTAATGTTCATCCTGCCAGAACTCCGACGAAGCCGGATCGAGCGCCAGCGCGATTTCACTGCCCGGTTTGTAGCCCGCGCCGTTGATGGCTTCAAGGATCACTTCAATGGCTTCATCGTTCGATTTCAGGCTCGGCGCAAAGCCGCCTTCATCGCCGACGGCAGTCGCGTAGCCGCGTTTTTTCAGCACGCCTTTCAGGGTGTGAAAGACTTCAGCGCCCCAGCGCAGCGCTTCGGCAAATGACGGCGCTCCGGCGGGCACGATCATGAATTCCTGAAAGTCCACGTTGTTGTCAGCATGCGCGCCGCCGTTGATGATGTTCATCAGCGGCACGGGCAGCGTGCGTGCGTGGACACCGCCAATGTAGCGATAAAGCGGCACCGAGAGTTCATTCGCCGCCGCGCGCGCCGTCGCCAGCGACACCGCGAGCATCGCATTGGCGCCAAGTTTCGATTTGTTGTGCGTATCGTCGAGTTCGATCATCGCCTGGTCAATCGCCGCCTGATCGAAGGCTTCGAGGCCGATCAGCAGTTTGGCGATGGCCTTGTTGACGTGTTCGACCGCGAGCCGCACGCCTTTGCCCAGGTAGCGGGTCTGGTCGCCGTCGCGCAATTCGACGGCTTCGTTTTCTCCGGTCGAAGCGCCCGAAGGCACAGCGGCCCGCCCGGCGGCGCTGGTGTCGAGCGTGACTTCAGCTTCCACTGTCGGGTTGCCGCGCGAATCGAGAATCTCGCGCGCATGAACTTTGGTAATGACACTCATTGACAGACTTCTCCTTCTGAAGTTGGTTCAGGATTGCATTGTTTGTGAGCGGAAAAATGAATGAGAGAGTATCTACCAGGCAGCGCAAATTTGGCAATGTCACCAGGCGGGAAACCGTCCGCAGAACGGCAGAGAAGCCATGAATGAACACGAATGCACACTGAATCAGAGCTGTTGCCCCGGCGAGTCGTCACCGCTCTTTAATTCGTGAACATTCGGTTCATTCGTGGCTTGTTTCCGCCTCCCTTCAGAAGACGTACTTCAGCGCAAACTGAATCTGGCGCGGGTTGACCAGCGTATCAACCGACCTGCCGAATGATGGTGATTCGAGGATGCGCACCGGGATGCCGAAATGCGTCCGGTTGAAAAGATTGAAGGCTTCGACGCGCAGCACCAGCGTATTGCTTTCGCTGACCCGGAAGTTTTTGATCACGGCCAGGTCAGTTTTCCAGATGCCGCGCGCGCGGAAGGTGTTGCGCCCGACTGCGCCGTCGGTTCCTGAAGCGGCCAGCAGTGATGAGGCCGGAACCGTGAGCGACAGCTTCTGCGGCCCGCTGTCGGTCAGCGCAAGGCCGTTTGTCGTGCGCAGCCGGTCGGTCGCGTTGCCGTCAAGATTCGTGTCAAAACTCGTGTTGACCGTGAAAGGCTGACCGGCCTGGTAGGTTGAAAACGAAGCGAACTGCCAGCCGCCGAGCGCCTGACCGCGCCAGCCGCTTTCATTATTGAAGCGGCTGATGAACGGCACATTCGCCACCGTGCTGGTCACAAAACGATGCCGCACATCGAAGTTCGCATTGCCGCGTTCAGCCCGCAAATTACGGTCATCCTGCGGCAGCGCGAAGGCTCCGGCCAGGTCGAACACGTCCGACACATCGTCAATCGCGTGCGACCAGGTGTAAGCCGCCGTAATCTGACTGCCGTTGTTGTAGCGTTTCGTCACGCCAATCTGCAGCGAATGATAGGTTGACGCCGCCGATGAATCGAAGATCGTAAAGGCGCCGAGATCAGCATTCGTGCGCGTCACCGGCGCCAGCGCCAGCGCCGTCGGGAACCCGGAATTGTTGCGGAAAATATCAATCGGCACCGTCTGTCCGTTCGGCCCGCCGTTGGGCGTTCTGAAGCGCGTCAGCTTCTCGCCGCGCGAACCGACATAAGCGACGTTGACCAGAAAATCACGAAACATTTCACGCTCGACCTGCAAATTGTAATGCAGCGCGTAAGGCGAACGCAGTTTGCGGTCAGGCAGCGTGAAGGCCAGCCCGCCGCCGCCGCCCGTGAGCGGAATGTTCAGCCCGGTGTTGATGCCCGTCGCGGGCGGATTCAGCAGCAGGCCGAGCAGCGCCTGCAAAGCTCCGGGCGGAACCGTGCCGAAGGTGTTGACTGAGCCGGGACTGACCAGCCTGACCGGGTTGCCGACCTGATTGTTTTGCAGAAGCTGAAAGATCAGAAAGTTCGGATTGAAGATGGCCGAGCCGTTATCGAACTGACCTCCGGCGACGGCAAACAGGTTGGCGTCAAGATTGACCGGAATGAAAGTCGGGAAGACATTGCGCGACTGACTGACGACGCTGCCGAGGGCCACGTCGTAATAAACGCCGAACCCGCCGCGCACCACGGTGCGGCCCGCCTGCGTGCTGCTGCCTGCCCACGGGTCCCAGGCGAAGCCGAGGTGCGGCCCGAAGTTGTTGCGGTCTTCGTCAAAGATTTGTTTTCTGCCGCCCAGAAAGGCGCTGAGCGCCGCGCTTGTGGCATTGAACCCGGCAATCAGCGGCGCCGAATCGAGCGGCCCGTCTTCGCGGTTATTGGGCAGCAGAATCCTGATGTTCGGATCGGCTGCCGGAATCAGATTCTGCCCGAAGGTTCTTTCGATGCGCTCGTTGGCGTCGCGCGGCACGGTGTTGAGTTCATACCGCAGCCCGTAATCAAGCGTCAGCCCGCGTCTGACGCGCCAGTTGTCATTGAAGAAAAAGTTGTGCTGCCAGAACCGCAGCCCCACCGTCGAATCAGGCGCGCCAAGCGACAGCGACTGAAAGATGCCGCTCGGAATGCCCAGCGCCGCAAGGTCCGCGCCGCTCAGGAAGCATTGCGGCTGCCCGCATTTCGACAGGTTGAACTGATCGAACGTGCCGCTGAAAGTGACCTGCGGGCGAAAGTTGCGATTCAGAAAACTGTTGAGCTGCGTGCGTCGCAGATCAGCGCCGAACTTGAAATTGTGCCGGTTGCGAAACCAGGTCAGCGTGTCGGCATACTGAAAAGTATTGTTCGTGCGCGCCTGCGGGAACAGGAACACGTCAAGTCCGACCGGGCTGTAGCCGTCAATCACCACCTGCCCAATCGGGCCAAGCTGCTGATCGGCCTGAAGCGAGGTTGACACCAGGCTCACAACCTTGTCGCCGGGCTGCGTCAGGTTGTAAAGCCCGCGACGATTGAGCAGGGCTTGATCGTTCGGCACAAACTGCGAGGTGAGCTGATCGTTGTCGCGCACGACGTCGAAGCGCAGCCGCGTCCGCCCGTAACTCGCGCGCGCCTGATTGGCCAGGCCAGGAGTCAACTGGCTGTTGAGAAACAGCGACAGATTCTGCGTTCTGACGCGCGGCAGCAGGCCCGAATTAATCGCCCCGCCGACCGCCGGAACCTGGCGGTTGTCGTCAGTGAAATTGTAACGCCCCGTGAAGGTGTGCCTGATTTCAGGCCCGAAGAGCCTGAATTCGTGATCGAACTTGAGCGAAAAGATCGTGCCTTCAGCATTCGCGGGCAGCACCTGCGTCAGGGTGTTTTCGCCGTAAGGCCCGACCGGATTATTCGGAAACGGGAAGAGCGAAAACACATTGTCACCCGCGCCAAAGGTCGGGAACGGCGAATTGGAGTTGGTCCGGTTGAAAAGATCGGTCGTAATCAGGCCGGTCGCGCCCGAACGAAACAGTCCGCGTTCAGCCACCGTCGGCACGGCAAAATGCGTTTCCTGCCGCGCCCTGATGTCCTGCCTTTCAAACGAGCCGAAGAAAAATGTTTTGTCGCGTCGCAGCGGAAAGCCGACGGCAAAGCCGCCCTGATTGCGCTGATACGGATTGACGCCTTCGGACGGATTGCGCTGAATGACGGGCTGACCGTCAATCGTGACCGGCACGACATCATCGGCGGCGCGCCCGCTGAAACGCGCCTGCGCCCGCGCCGTCAGCGGAAAGCTCGTCACATTGCCCGCCGTGTAATCAAAAAAGTTGCGCGCATTGAGCGCCTGGTGATTGAAGAAATCATAGAGCGTGCCGTGCCACTGATTGGTGCCTGACTTCGACACGGCGTTGACCTGCGAGCCGACGTTGCGCCCGACTTCGGCATCCCACAACTGCGTCACGATCTGAAATTCACGAATGCTTTCGATGCTTTGCGGCACCAGCGACACAAAGCCCTGACGCCGCACGCCCACGTCTTCATCGTTGTTGTCAGAACCGTCAACCGTGAAGTTATTGGACCGCGCGCGCTGACCATTGACTGAAAACTGTCCGGCAGTGCCGATGCCCGCGCCGATGCCTGGCCCGGCAACGCCCTTGACCTGCGGCGGCGGCGCAACTCCGGCGGCGAGCAGCGCGAAATCATCGAACGTGCGAATGCCTGCCAGCGGCAGCCGTGCGACCTGCCGTTCATCGGCGTTGGCGCGGCGCGTCGCATCGTTTGAATTGGTCAGTTGCCCGACCTCATCCCTGACGGCCTGAGTTGCCGGAGTCGTTGCGGGAGTAGTGGTCGGCTGCGTCGCGGGCTGCGTCGTCGCCGCCGTGACCGGAGCCATGACGATTTCAGGCGCGGTGTTGATGACTTTATTGAGCGCGGTCTTGACGGGTTGCGCGGTCGGTTTGATGACGGTGAAACCTTCCTTCGTCGCTTCGATGGTGTAGACGCCGAGCGGGAGAAAGGTGAGCTGATAGCGACCTTCGGCATTGGTCAGCGTGGCGCGCTGATTGCCGGTGTCCTGATTGATGACGACGATGCGCACGCGCGCGAGCGGCGCTCTGGCATTGTCCAAAACGAGGCCTTCGAGCGTGCCGGTGATCGTGTCCGGGCTGGCTTTCGGTCCCGCAAGGGCGGGCACAGAAAGCTGATTGGCAAACAGCATCAGGGATAGAATAGCGGCAGCATACCGTGGCAGCTTGTGCATCTCGTAAACTCCAGTCTTTCGTCAGTGTGGTTAATCGAACTGATCCGGTGGCAATGGGACGTGTGCTGCTTGTTCGGATTAAGAATCGAAGTGATTGTCAACAGGGCAATGGGGTTTGTGCGCCGTTATCTTAGCCGGTCAGCAGGCATTGTCAACCCGGAAGAAAAT
>CAYWDW010000233.1:0-7688 GCA_964457105.1 uncultured Heliobacteriaceae bacterium | reverse complement strand
GCGATGACGGGCAATATACATTCACCTTCCTCGAACCGGGCAGCTACACGCTGGAAGCGCAGGCGCAGGGGTTCAGGCCGCTCAGACAGGAGCGGATCGCACTGAGCGTGGCGCAAACCGCTGAACTCAACCTGACGCTCGAACCGGGCAACATCACCGATACCATCACAGTGTCAGCCAGCGAAGCCGCGCTGCAACTCGACACGGCGAGCAGCTCGCTCGGCGGCGTGGTCGGGCGCGCGCAAATTGACGATCTGCCGCTCAACGGGCGCAACGTGTTTCAACTGGCGCAACTCGAACCGGGGGTCAGCACATCGCCCGGCTCGCGCGGCGCGACGCCCAATCTGAGCGCAGGCGGCGTGGCTGAGCTTTCGATCAACGGCGGGCGCGCGGTGACCAACGAAATCGTGGTGGATGGCGTGCCGATCACCAACAAAGGCGACAACCTGCCCTCGCTCAAACCTTCGGCGGAAGCGATTCAGGAATTCCGCATCGTGACCAATTCCTATTCGGCGGAACTTGGACGCACGGGCGGCGGCGCGTTGAATTTTTCGATTCGTTCGGGCGGCGCCAAAGTGCATGGGACGCTGTTTGAATTTCTGCGCAACGACGCGCTGGACGCCACAAACTTCTTCGCCAACGCGACCGGTGCCGGCAAAGAGAAACTGCGCTTCAATCAGTTCGGCGGCAATCTGGGCGGGCCGGTTTACCTGCCGCATTTCGGCGAGGGCGGCGCGCCGGTCGCAAAGCTCGACAATCTTTTCTTCTTCGCCAACTACGAAGGGCTGCGCATCAGGCGCGCCACCCTGCGCCAAACCACCGTCCCGACTGAAAAGATGCGCAACGGCGATTTCAGCGAACTGCTTGGCGCGGCGATTCCGAACGTCAATGTGCGCGACACGAATGGCAACCTGATCGCCGCGCGGCAGGGGATGATTTACGTCCCCGGCGCGCTGGTCGCGGCGGGACAGCCAGGCGCAGGCTCGCGCGTGGTCTTCGCTGGCAACATCATTCCGGCTGGTCGCATCAACGCGGTTGGCAAAAACGCCATCGCCTACTATCCGCTGCCGAATCGCGCGGGCCGCACGAACAACTACGTCGTCAATTCGCCGAACAGCAACAGCGAGAATCAACTGATCGTGCGCCTGGATTACAACCTTTCGCAAAAGCATCTGCTCTACGGACGCTGGATTCAGGACTTCAACAGCAGCGCCAACGCCGGGCCTTTCCCCGGCTCGATTGCCGGAACTCAGGCCAATCCGAATCAAAGCCAGCGGCCCGGCTCGCTCGCGCTCGATTATGTCTGGACGGTGTCGCCGCGCGTGATCGTCCATCTGAACAACGGCGTGACGCGCTTCGGCAACAAGGGGTTTACCTTCTCGGACGGCTTCGATCCGACCACGCTGGGCTTCCCGGCTTATCTGGCGAACGCTTCCGGCGATGCGCACATCTTCCCGGCGTTCGGGCCGACGGGTTACACGTCGCTCGGCCCTTCGCGCAATTTCGGCAACGTCAAAAACTTTCAGGATACGTTCAGCTTCAATCAGGATGTGAGCTGGCTGCGCGGCGCGCACTCGTTCAAATTCGGCGGTTCGGAACGGGTCTATCGCATCTACAGCACGCGCCCGGACGATCCGGCGGGCAATTTCACTTTCACGCGCGGCTTCACGGCGCGCACGGTCAACGACACTTTGTCGGGCGACGCGATGGCTTCGTTCCTGCTGGGCAATCCGGCGGCGGGACGGCTGGCGATTGCGCCGCAACCTGCCGTGCAGAATCTTTATTACGCGGTTTTCGCGCAGGACGACTGGGCGGTCAATCGCCGTCTGACTTTGAACCTGGGCCTGCGCTGGGAAGTTGATCTGGGCAACACGGAACGCTACAACCGGCTGACCAACTTCGATCCGCAGGGCGCGTTTCCGGTCAGCAGCCTGAACGTCACTTTTCCGGCGGCGACCAATCTGGGCACGCGCACGATTCCGATTCACGGCGTCGTTTTGCCGGTCGGTCGCGGCGGCGTCAGCGACCGCGAGCAATACAACCGCGACCTGAACAACTGGGGGCCGCGCGTGGGGCTGGCCCTGAAACTTGATGACAAGACCGTGCTGCGCGCGGGCGGCGCAATCTATTACTCCTCGACTACAGCCGGCGGTTTTTCCACGGCGACGCTGGCGGTTTCCGATCTGGCCGAGACTGCCTTCATCGCTTCGCTCGATAACAACCTGACGCCGACGCCGGGCACGAATCTGAGTAATCCTTTTCCCAACGGCATCACGCAATCGCCAACGAGCTTTCCCGGCCCGCTCTACGGCTACGGGCAGCAGACGCTGCCGGTCAAGGTGCGCGATATTCGCCAGCCAAAAGTCGGGCAATGGAATCTGAGCCTGCAACGCGAATTGCCTGGCCATCTGAAAGCGCAGATCGCTTACGCCGGGAGCGCGAGCATCGGCCTGCTCAGCGGCCCGACGGATCTGAATCAATTGAGGCCGGAAGTTCTGGCGCTGGGCGCGACGGTGCTGAATACGCAGGTTGCGAATCCGTTCCTGACCCTGCCTGCCGATCAGCGTCCGGCGGCGTCTTCGATCCTGGGGCGCGCGACGGTGACGGTGGCGCAACTGCTGCGTCCTTACCCGCAATACGGCGCGGTCGTTTCGTACAACATGAACGAATCGCACTCGACCTATCACTCGGTGCAATTCCGCCTGGAGCGGCGTTTCAGCGACGGCTTGCTTTTCACCGCCGGGTACACGTTCTCGAAGATGATTGACGACATCTCCGGCGTTTCCACCGGAACGACGATTCAGACCCCGAACTATCAAAATTATTACGACCGGCGCTCGAACAAATCGCTCTCAACCTTCGACGCGCGCCACCGCTTCATCGGCAATGTGAACTGGCAACTGCCGTTCGGCTACGCTGGTCGTTACTGGAAAGACGGCGCGCTCGGACAAGTCATCGGCGGTTGGGGCGTGGGCGCGATTGTGCAGGCGCAGAGCGGTTTCCCGCTCAACATCGCGGCAGCGAACAACGGCCTGCAGGGACTGGCTTACGTCGGCAGCAGCGGCCAGGGACTGCGCCCGAATCTGATTGCCGATCCGCGGCTCTCCGACGATTCGCAGCGCAAGCAAACGCTGATCTGGTTCAACACGGCGGCATTCCAGGCGCCGCCGCAATTCACCTTCGGCAATTCGCCGCGCACTTTCTCAAGCCTGCGCGGCCCGGCTTACTTCGGCGTGAACCTGTCGTTGCAGCGCAATTTCAAGCTGACCGAAACAAGCCGGCTGCAGTTCCGTGCTGAGGCTTTCAATCTGCTCAACCGAACCAACTTTACCACTCCGTCCACCACGCTGGGCGCAGTCAACTTCGGACAACTGATTGCGGCGGAAGACGCGCGGCAGATGCAGTTCGCGCTGAAGTTGTATTTTTGAAGCAAGTCCATAGCAGTTCAATCATAGAAGCCACGCATGGACTATTTCATTGTCCGCTCCTTCGATCACGCAGGCTATTACGAAACGCGCCTGCTGCTGCTGCTCATTGGTCTGGCGGTGGTGGCGTACTTCGCGTTGCGCAAGCGCGATTATCGTTATCTGGTGATCCTCGCAAGCGGCGTGATTTTTCAGGGGCTGCTGGAATGGCGACTGGCGGCGCTGGGATTGCGCGGCAGGGGCTATAGCCTGTCCGTGTTCGGCTTCACGCTCACGCCTGCGATGGCGATTCTCTGGCAGGGTCTGGTCGAAGGCGGCATTCTCAGCGTGATGGCGTTCTGGTTCGCTGATTTATTCTGTTTTTCCAAACCGTCAGCGCCGGGGCCGCGCCGCGCTTTTTATGCTGTTTGCCTGGTCATTGTGGCGCTGTCCGTGCTGGTTGCGGTGATGGCGCGCGGTTTGCCGATCAGTTCGCCGCGTCCGATGTTTGCGCGCGTGGCAATCCTGAGCGCGGCGGTGACGCTGGCGGTC
Organism: uncultured Heliobacteriaceae bacterium; assembly: GCA_964457105.1. Taxonomy (GTDB): domain Bacteria; phylum Acidobacteriota; class Blastocatellia; order RBC074; family RBC074; genus DASRDU01. Next base: position 3,732 of record CAYWDW010000233.1, on the reverse strand, counting down.
TCGTTGCTGTTGATCTCCATCAAAGGCCGCGCGGGCTGGCGCGCGATGGGCTGGTTTTACGCAGGCCTGCTGGTTTACATCGTGCTGACCTTCGAGCCTTTGCATTTGCTGGGCGCGCGTTATGTGGCGACGCGCGGCGCGGATGGACAATTCACCCCCGCGCCACTGCTGCCACAGATCGGGCTGATGCTGTATTCGCATTTGTACGAAGTTGCGGCGGGCAAGATTCATTACTTCGTTGTGCCGTATGTGCTGGGCCTGCTCAAACACAATCCGGTCCTGAGATGAACGCATGGCTGAATTCTCGTTTCAAAGCTGGAAGGTGCATTACGTCGAAGCCGGGCAGGGCGAGCCGCTGGTCTTCCTGCACAATGGCGGCAACGATCATCGCATCTGGGATTATCAGCTTGCGCATTTCGCCAGAACGCACCGCGTCATCGCCACCGATCATCTGGGCTTCGGCGCTTCGGACAAGCCGCGCATTGATTACACGCTGCCGCTTTACAGCGACATGATTGCCGCCCTGGTTGATGAGTTGAAACTGGCGCCCGTCACGTTGATTGGCAATTGCATCGGCGGCGCGATGGCATTGCATTATGCGCAACGGCAGCCGGACAAGGTGCGGCAGTTGATCCTTTTCAACGTCGCCTCGGAGCAGAACGTGCTGGCGGGGCCGCTGGCAAAGGTTTATCAGACCTTCTCGAAACACCGCTGGCTGCGCAATCTGATCTCGTTCAAAGTGGATCGGCTTGGTATGTCGCGGAAAGAAACATCGCGGTCGCTGCGCTCGCAATATGGCAAGCATCCGCCTGATGATGCGGAATTCGCGGCTTATATTCACAAGCTCTACAATCGCAAAGGGCAGACACGCTCGTTGTATAACACGCTGTCCGTCTTCGACAGCTTCCGCCCGATTGATGAATTCATCCGTCCGGCGCAGGGCTTTCCGCCAGTCTGTTTGCTCTGGGGCAGGGAGAATTTTATTTTGCCGCCGTCAGCGGGAGAGAAGCTGCGCGCGCGGTTGCAACCGGAGCGCGTGGAATGGCTGGAAAGCTGCGGGCATCTGCCGATGCGCGAGCAGCCAGCCGTCATCAATCGCATTATCGAAGAGGTACTCGCGTCCCTTTGGGGCGCTGAGGCAGTACCGCGCGCGTAAGCAAGCGGGTACGCCCCGCAGCCACCGCTTGCTTACGCGCGCGGTACTGCCCCCCTCTCGCGTGGTCTGGTTCAGGCGCAGCAGGGCGGTGGAGCCGGACGTTGAAAAATCCGCAAGGTGAAACTGATGCAACAACGAATATGCCTTTCGTTAATCGCTGGCCTGGCTTTCATCGCTTTGCTCGGTCCAACTGCGGCGGCCAGTCAATTGATCGAAGGCAAACTTGAAAGCAGGCTCGTGCCGCATCCGGTCGAGTACAACGCGCTGCTGCCGGACGGTTACGACGCCGCCAAAGAGCTGTTGCCGCTGCTGCTCTTTTTGCATGGCGGCGGCGGCGACAGGAGCTTTCTGGTTCGCATGCGCCCGATCCTCGATGAAATGTGGAAGGCGGGCACGTTGCCGCCAATGGTGGTGGTCACGCCGAGCGCCGGGCGGTCGTTTTATATGGATTACAAAGACGGCTCGCAGAAGTGGGAGACCTTTCTCGTCACAGAGTTTTTAGAACATTTGCGCGGCAAATATAAAGTCACGAAAGAGCGCAAAGGCACGCTGCTCTTTGGCATTTCGATGGGCGGGCTGGGCGTGCTGCGGCTGGGTTTCAAGTATCCCGAAAAGTTCGCGGGGCTGGCGGCCCTGGAGCCAGGCATTGATCCGGCGCTGAAATGGAAAGACCTCAGTTCACGCTACAAATTTTATCGGAGCCAGGATTTGATGGAAACGATCTTTGGCAAGCCCTTCGATGAACAGTATTGGGAAGCCAACAACGTGGCGACCATCGCCGTCAACCGGGCCGAAAAGCTGCGGGCAGCGGGTCTGGGAATTTACATCGAGGCGGGCGACGAAGACCTGTTTTACCTGCACGAAGCGACGGAATACCTGCACCGCATTCTCTGGGATCAAAAGATTCCGCACGAATATCACCTGGTGCGCGGCGCCGATCACGTTGGGCGCACCATTCGCCCGCGCGCCCAGGAAGGGTTGGAATTCCTGGCGTGCCTGCTCAATCCGCCGCCGCCCGATCCCGAAGTCGAAGCGGCGCGCAAGCGAATGGAGCCATTGAAAAAAGCTGCTGAGAAGAAACCATAAAAGGGGCGATATGAAAAAAGCATTTTTGATTTTCACCTTACAGGCATTGCTCTGTGTTCCGCCGAGTGTGCTGGCACAGACGCATCATGGCGATACGAACAGCGAAGCTTACAAGGCGCGCGAGCAATACGCTTTCTCGCTTGGCGTGCTGGCCTACATCTACGGCTTTCCGCTGGTCAGGATGGAGCGTAACCGGCAGGTGGCGATGGCGCAGGCGGGCGTGGGCGTGAATACGCTCCGCCACCGGCGCAGACTGGCGGGGCCGCAGGATCGCACCGTCGTTTCGCCGAACAACGACACGGTCTATACCGCCGCCTGGCTCGATCTGGCGCGCGAGCCGTTGATCCTGCACACGCCCCCCAACAAGGGACGTTATTGCAGCTATGCGTTCTATGACGCCTGGACCAACAATTTCAAAGTCATCAGCAATCGCAACGTCAACAATGCCGACAGGGCCGGGGCTGATTACGCCATCACCGGCCCGCAATGGAAAGGCATCCTGCCGCGCAACCTCACGCGCATCGAAGCGCCGACCAATTCGGTCTGGCTGATCGTGCGTATCCTGATCGTGGATGAAAACGACTGGCCGGGCGTGCAGGCGTTGCAGGCGGGCATGAAGCTCGCGCCATACAGCGAGTGGAGCAACCGCGAGGCAGCCACAAACCAGCCGACCGCTGCTCCGGCTAAACCGGCGCAGCAGGAAAGCGACCCGCTCGGTTTCTTCAGGCAGATGGGCGCGCTGATGCAGCGCAATCCGCCGCCCGCGTCCGACGCCGCACTGCTCGATCAATTCGCGGACATCGGGCTGAGCGTCAAAGGCGGCTTTGACGCCGAGCATCTGGACGAAGCGACCAGAGCGGGTTTGCGGCGCGCGATTTCAGCGGCGCGGCAAATGCTGACGACGATGAAAGGCGATCAGACGCTGCGCCGCGTCAACGGCTGGCTGCTGGCGACCAAAGGCGGAACGTTCGGCGATGAATATCTGTTCCGCGCGCTCGTCGCGGAAAAAGGCATCGGCCAGCTCATCCCCGAAGAGGCTTCGTACATGCTCACGGACATTGACGGCGATGGACAGCCGCTCAACGGCGCGAACAAATACACGCTGCATTTTTCCAAAGGGCAGTTGCCGCCCGCCTACTCGTTCTGGTCGCTGACGCTTTACGCGGCGGATTTTTTCTTTGTCGAAAACCCGATCAAGCGTTACGCCATCGGCGACCGCACGCCCGGATTGAAATACGACGCGGATGGCGGCCTGACGATCTACCTGCAACACGAAGCGCCGCCGGGCAAAGAATCCAACTGGCTGCCTGCGCCTGAAGGCGATTTCAATCTGAGTCTGCGCGCCTATCTGCCCAAACCTGAATTGCTGAATAACAGCTACCAGCCGCCTGCCGTGCGGCGCGTCAAGTGAGAAGTGAATGATGAAGACTGGATTTTCCGCTCTGCAACCGACACGCCGGAAGTGGCTGCGCGCGGCTGCGGCAACGGCG
>CAYWDW010000232.1:0-7734 GCA_964457105.1 uncultured Heliobacteriaceae bacterium | reverse complement strand
GCGCGGCCTGCAGAATCGGCCATCCGATCTGTCGCGTCCGACCGATCAGTACGGCGCAGCGGTCCGGCTCAGTCCTGACGAGGTCTTTATTATGCCGTCGGTGCTGACGCGAATAGCTTTGACCTTTGCGTCAGGCCGCGCGCCCAAAGGTCAGATTGTGCTCGAAGGCGTGATTACTCCCGATGGTCGCGTGACCAATGTCAAAGTGCTGGAATCGCCCGATGCCGCTTACAACGCCAGAGCCATCGAGGTTTTTCGCCAGTATAAATTCACGCCGGCCCGGCTCAATGGCAAACCAGCATTTGCGACCTGGCGCGAGACCTTTGTCCTCAGCCGCCCTGAAGTTCCCTGAACCTTTCGGAAGTCGGCATTCGGAATTCGGCATTCGGAATTCGGAATTTGGAATTTGGAATGAAGAGAGGCCGCGGTCTTGCTGCCATCTGTCATCTGCCATCTGCCATCTCGCTTTCAACTGCCGGATTCCGAATTCCGACTTCCGACTTCCTCCCCTCGCACTCACGTCAAACTTGCGATGACTGACGAATTACCGGCATTCCGTCAGCGACTCCGGCATCACTGACAAAGTTTCGTCACCCTCCGGCCCGCCGCTTTGATCTTCACTGCTTCGCCCGACCTGTCTTAATAAGCCTTTTCGCTGAGCCTCAGCCGACGCCGGATTGCTGCAAAGCGGCACGGTGGTTGCTCCATCAGGCGTCTGACATCCGCCCCTGCTTCGGCGGCAGCCACGGATTCGATTGAATCCGGCGCGCGGTCGCCCGGACTTTCCACCCCCCAGGCACCATCTGTTGACGAACCGATCATGAACCAGAAAATTTTCAAATTCAGAAACCTGCTGCTTGTCTGCCTGAGCCTGGCCATTGCCGGAGCCATGGTCGTCCGGGCGCGCAACCTGACCCGCCCGGACGTGAAACTGTCGCTGACCGGCACCGTGCAGCGCGGAGATCAGATTATTCAGGTCGCCCAGGCCGGGCTGATCAATCCGGGCGAAATCATCAGCTACACCATCACCGCGCACAACGCGGGCACTGCCGCCGCGCGCGAGGTCAGCCCGTCTGCCGCCATCCCGGCAGGCACGATTTATGTCGCCGGATCAGCGCGGCCTGCGGGTGCGGCGCGCATCGTTTACAGCATTGACGGCGGCAAAACCTTTCAGGCCACGCCGATGATCGAACAGCGGCAGCCGGATGGCACCGTCAAACCGGCGCCGGCTCCGGTGGCGATGTATACCCAGGTGCGTTCAGATCTGAGCGAGCCGCTGCTGCCCGGTCAGCAATTCACCGTCACTTACCAGGTGCGGGTCAAATAACCACTGAAAACAACAGGCGCAACAATGAAAAGATCAGGATTCAGGGCAGGCCGCACGGCGTTGTGGCTGCTGACGGTGTGTGCCGCCATCAGCCTCGGCACTCAGGCCCAGGCACAGACCACGGGCGGAACGGTCATCAGCAACCAGGCTTCGATCACTTATTCGGACGGCACCAACAGCTACAGCGCCGCTTCAAATACGGTGACGGTGACGGTGGCTTACGTGGCCGCGATGGACATTTCGCCGGATGCCGGAGCGTCAGCCAACATCGTGGCCGGTGAACTGAAGGTGCTGAGCTTTACGGTGCGCAACACCGGCAACTTTGCGCAGGGCATTATTTTTCCGAGCGGTGGCGGCGTCGTGGTCAGCGGCACCGGGTCCGTGACCGTCAAACGCGCGGTGATTGACAACGGCTCGACGCCCGGCACCATTGACGCGGGCGACACGAACATTCTGACCGGAGCCACTTCGGCAGACCTCAGCGCCAACGGCGGCACCATCACCGTGCTGGTTGAAGTCGAAGGCACCACCACCACCGGCTCGGTTGCGGTGGCGCTCGGTGACGTTTCGACCGGCGGCCCGTCGTTTGATAATCAGCCTGCCGATTCAACGGCGAATACCGTCAAAACCGCGCTCGCCTCGGTCGGCGGCACTCCGGTCGCCAACGGTCAGCGCGAAGCCAAAGGTTCCTATGATTTTCAGGTCGTCGGTGACGCGATGCTGCGCGTTGACCTGACGGCTCCGGCGGGGCCGGTGGCCCTGGGCGGGACGATCAATTACAGCACGCAGGTCTGCAACACCGCGAGCGCGCCGACCGCGCAGGCGATGAACCTGGGCGCGTATTCAGGCGTCTTTATCGTCTTTCCGATTCCGGTTGGCACGACGCTGACCAGCGGGCAGAGTTTTACGGGATCGGTGCAGACGATCTATTCAACCGATGCGCTGACCACCGTGCCGGTTTCAGCGACGTGGACGAACGTTGCGCCAGCCGATCTTTCGACCGTCAAACGCATCGCCTTCAAAGTCGGTGACACGCTCGCCGCCGGAGCCTGTGGCCCGGCCTCGCCCATCGCTTTCACGGTGACGGTGGCCTCAAGCGGCATCAACACCTCAATCCCGATTTATGCGATTGCCGATGCGTTTGCTAAAAACAATGCGTCCACGCCCGCCATCATTACCGATCAGACAGGCGACAGCACGCCGGCCAATGGCGACGGCAACGCGAACTTTGACGAACCTGCCAGCGGCAGCCCGGCAGTGACCGGCAAGGGCTACAAACAACCGACCACGCTGACCACCGCCGGCAATGTGCTGAATGGCGTCGCCGGAAATGCCGCCGCCACGGGGCCGGACGGCACGACCAGCACTGATTTCACGGCCAAAGGTGCCAACGTCGGCATCAACGTGACGCCGGGTTCGGCCAGCACTGCGGCGAATACGGTGGCCTTCACCAACACGCTGCAAAATACGGGATCGGGCAACGACACCTACACGATTTCAATCCAGAACGCGGCGAGTGTGTTTGCCCTGCTGCCTGCCGGCGCGAGCGTCACGCTTGCCACCGCCGCCGGTGGCGGCAGCAGCGTCGTCATCACTTCAGGCAATCAAAGCGCGACGCTCTCGGTGCCGGTGAATTACGGCAGCACCGCTGATTACACCGTGACGGTTGCGTTGCCATCGGGCACGACCGTCCTGCCGACGGCCACCGCAGGCACCGCGACCGAAGACGGCGGCTACAGCGTCAAACTGCTGGCCACCTCAGGCGCAACGCCCGCCGCCGCCAATCTGACGACTGACATTGTCTATATGGGTTTCGTCAGGCTGGCCAAAACGGCCACGATCACGAATGCCGATCTGACCAAAGGCAATGCCACTGACCCGGTGCCGGGGGCCGATGTCACTTACACCATCACTTACACCAACATTGCCAAAGCCACGACCGGCGGCGCCGGCAGCCTTTCGCTGTCAGCGAGCAGCCTGGTCGTGACCGAAGATGGCAACGTGGCGCCGAACAACTGGGGCACGACGACGGATCGCGTCGCCGCTTCAGAAACTGACAGCCGCAGCGGCGTGATTGTGTACAGCAACGCGGACACGCGCCTGGTTGATACGGTTCCGGGCAGTCTGGCGCCGGGCGGATCAGGCACGCTTACCTTCAAGCGCAAAATCAAATAATGGATTCCGGCGGAGCAATGAGCATCTTCAAAGTGTCGCGGGCCTGGCTGATGGTTTCGGCGCTGGTGTGCTGGCTGGCGGTGGTCGCGTCAGCGCAAAGCGGCAGCGCCGGCATCACGATTACGAATCAGGCCGGAGCATCTTATCGTGATGACAGCGGCGCTGATTACAACACCGTGTCGCCCACCGTCACCTTCACGGTCAGGGCAGTGGCCGGGATCGTCGTCACGCCTGATGACACGCAATCGTCAGGCATTGCCGCGCCGAATGATCGCCTCACGCGCGTGTTCAGGCAGTGCAATGCGGGCAACGCGCCGGATGCTTACGTCCTGACGAATTCTGAAATCACCGCGCCAGCGGTGATTGCCCTGCTCGCCTTCGATCTCAATGCCGACGGCGTCTTCAATGCCGGAGATCAGCAGGTCACGCTCAATTCAACCGCTACGCCGACCCTGCAGCCGGGCGCGTGTCTCAACGTCCTCGCGGTCATTGACACTGGCGCGATTGCGTCCGGCACGGCGCTGACGATTTCGATCACGGCCAGATCAACGGCGACCGGCGCGGCCAACGGGGCGCCGCAGGACAAGGGCACGATCATCAATAATGTCGGCATGGCGGTCACGCTGACCGACCCGCTCAATCCATCGCTGCCGCCGATCAAACTCGTCGAAAACAAGGATCAGATCACCACGACCGCCGGCAGCGTGCTGAATTATTCCATCAGCTTTCGCAATCGCGGCGCAGCGCCTGCGCGCAATGTGCTGCTCGCTGACGACTTCCCGAATGAGCTCGATTATCAGCCGGGCACGCTGAAACTCGGCGGTCGTCTGCTGACCGATGCTGACGACACTGACGAAGGCCGTGTGAGCGGCAAACGCTTTGAAATTCGCCTCGCTTCGGTGGCGCCCGATGAAACTGTGGTGGCCACGTTTCAGGCGCGCCTCACGCAGGCGGTGATTCCCGGCGTCGGCGTCATCAACACCGCCACCGTCAGCGGCGAAAACATCAGAACTACGATCAGAACCACTGAAACGGTGGCGGTCGTCAATCCGTTCGGCGTGGTTTATGCCGGTTACAGCGCGGGCAGCCTGCGCGTGGCCAATGCCAGAGTCATCCTGTCAACTGACCGCGAAGGCGCCGCGCCGGTGGCGACGGCGGCGACGGCTGGGTTCGATCCGAACAAACAGAACAGCAATCCGTTTCACACCGATCAGCAGGGGCAGTTCAATTTCGCGCTCAATCCGGCGCAACTCGGCGCGCCTGACAATCCGGTGGTTTATTATCTTAACGTCACCGCGCCGGGCTGGCGTCAGCGCACGCTGGAAGTCACGATTCGGCCTGTTGGCGGTAATCTTTATTCAGCCACGATCAGATCGCTGGATGGTCAGCCGGTCGCACAGCGCGGCGGCTTTCAACTGACGAATGAACCGGTCGCGCTGGATAACCTGGCGGCGCTGGTGCTGAACGTGCCGCTGTTCGAGCCGTCAACACTGGAGTTGTCAAAGATCGCCGACCGCCAGCACCTGCAGATCGGCGAGATGGTCAACTATCGCGCCGAAGCCAGAAACGCCAGTTCAGTCATGCTCAGCGATCTGAAACTGACCGACACGCTGCCGCCGTCATTCAATTTCATTCCCGGTTCAGCGCGCATCCAGGTCGGCAGCAGCCCGGCCTTTGCCATTGAACCGGTCATCAGCGGCAACACGCTCAACTTCACCATCGGCCAGATTGGCGCGGGCGAGCGCGTCGCCGTGACTTACCGCGTGCGCATTGGCGCGAATGCCCGCGAAGGCGAACAGATCAATTCAATCGTCGGCACGGGGCGCTTTCCTTCGGGCGATGTCATCACGACGCCGCCAGCCAGAGCGCCGGTGATCGTCGGGCAGGGCGTCTTTTCAATGCGCCAGATCATCATCGGTCGCGTCTTTGAAGACGCCAACGGCAACGGCCTGCTCGACAAGGGCGAACGTCCGGTCGCAGGCGCGCGCGTGTACCTTGATAACGGCGTGTCGGTCATCACCGATTCGCAGGGGATGTTCAATTTCCCGTCGGTGGAAGACGGCGCTGTCGTCGTGTCGCTCGATCCGGTCACGGTGCCGCGCGGCATGGCATTGCACGAAAACGGCCTGAAATCGGGCCAAAGCTGGACGCGCCTGCTGCGCACGCCGATGGGCGGCGGCGGGATGCTGCGCGTGAATTTTCCGCTGCTCAAAGTCAGCCGCCCGCTGACCGGCACCACCGCCGCGCAGGCTGAAGCCGTCGAAGCTGCCCCCGGAACAGCCGACCGAAATTCAGGCCAGTCGGCACAGGCATTCAAGGCCGGAACATTTGTGCGCGCTGCTACGGAAGTCGTCGAACCCGTTGCGCCTGGTGATTTGAAAGTGCTGTCACCGGCGATGAACCAGGTCATCACGGCTCCGTCGCTGACCGTCGAAGCGCGCGTGGCGATGGATTACAAAGTTGCGCTCGAACTCAACGGCCAGCGCGTGCCTGAAGCCAACATCGGCCTCAGGGAAGTTGATCGCCGCAACAAAAACGCGACGTTTCAATTCGTCAGCCTGCTGCTCAAACCAGGCCGCAACAATCTGAAAGTCACCGCCCTTGCGCCGGACGGCGCGCCGGGCCGCACCGTCGAACTGAGCGTCATGGGGCCAGGCCCGGCAAAGCGCATCGAAATCGTCAGCGAGAAAAACGAAGTCGCCACCGGCGGGCGCGATGCCACGCTTGTGCGCATCAGGGCATTTGATGAATGGGGCAATCCCGCCCTGAGCGGTCAGGTGGCGGTCGAGACCTCAGCCGGGCGATTGCTGCGACTGAAAGGCGAAGGCGAAGCGCCGTTGCCGAATCAGCAACAACTCAGATCAGCGGTGGTTGATGGCGACGGCATCGAGCAGAACAACCTGGCCGCGGACCAGTCGGCAAACGGCACGCGGCAGCAGGTGGTGACGATTGAAAACGGCGAGGCCGTGCTGCAACTCGTCGGCGAAGGCGCGCCGGGCAATGCTGAAATTGTGGCGCGCACCGGCGATGTGCAGGGGCGCGGTCACATTCGCATTATGCCGGAGGTGCGCCCGCAACTGCTCGTTGGTCTGGCTGAAGCTTCGTTTGGCAAAGCCGCGCCTGAAATTGCGCTGCGCGGCGATGATCGCAGCTACCGCACGCACACTGAACTTTATTTCAAAGGCGCGCTGCCGGGGCAGGTGATGATGACGCTGGCTTATAACAGCTTTCGCCCGCTGACGCGCACGGCGGGGCGCAATCGCCTTTTTGCGCTCGATCCGCTCGACCGCGTTTATCCGGTCTTTGGCGATTCGTCGGCGCGCTTTGAGGACGCGCAATCGAACTCGAAACTTTATGCCCGTTTTGACCGGGGCCGCTCGTTTGCGATGTTCGGCGATTTCGATGTGAACGCCGACACCGCCGCCGCGCTGAATGCCCCGGCGTCGCAGAATCTCAGCGAAAACCTGGCGAGTTCAGCCATCGGCAATCTCAGCCTGAATTCAGGCGCAATGACAAACAGCAGCAGCGGGCCGCAACTGACCAGTTATCAGCGGCGACTGACGGGCGTGAAGCTGCACCTTGAAAACAGTCGCGGCGATTACCTGACTGCCACCGGCGCGCGGCCCGACACGGCCTTTGCGCGCGATGTTTTTCCGGGGCGCACCTTCGGCCTCGTGCAGCTTTCAAACACCGACATCATTCAGGGATCTGAAACCATCGTGATTGAAGTGCGCGACCGCCGCAACCCTGAACTCATTCTGTCGCGCCACCTGATGAACCGCTCGGTTGATTACAACATTGATCCTGAACTCGGCCTGATCTTCTTCCTGCGCCCGATTTCAGCTTTCGATTACGCGCTCAACCTGGTGCAGATTGTAGCGACCTATGAACACATCGCAGTTGGCATGTCCTCAGCCGTTTATACCGCGCGCGGCTCAAAGGCCTTTGATGAACTGGGGCTGCGCGTTGGCGCGTCGTTCATCAATCAGCGGCAGGATCAGTTCGGGCCGTATTACCTGGGCGGCATCGAGCTTGAAAAACGCCTGCCGCACAACGGCGCGCTGCAGTTTGAATGGGGGATGAGTCGCGGGCGCGTGGCTTCGGGCGGCAACCTGTTTTTTGGCGGCACCGGCGCAAACACGCTCGATCAGGAACACAACGGCCACGCCTTTCGCGCTGAGGTGCGCCAGCCGCTCGGTTTTTATGAAGGCGTCGTGCAGGCCAGCCTGCTC
>CAYWDW010000231.1:6876-7749 GCA_964457105.1 uncultured Heliobacteriaceae bacterium | reverse complement strand
ACCGAGGCCGATGAGCACAGGTGAGAGACGCCGCTTGACTGGCGCAGACACGGCTTTTCGAGATTGAACTTGTTGATGATGGCGGCGAGCGTTGAGGATTTGCCCGCGCCGGTCGGGCCGGTGACCAGCACCAGGCCGTTTTTGAGTTCCGTGATGTCGCCAAGCTGACCGGGCAGATTCAGCGTCGCCAGCGTCGGCACCTGCGGCGGGATGACGCGCATGACGATGCCGAGCGTCCCGCGCTGACGAAAGATGTTGACGCGAAAGCGCGAGCGCATCGGCAGGCTGTAACTCAGATCCGCCGAGCCGGTTTTGACCAGGCGGTCAGCCGCTTCAACGTTGTCACCGATCAGCGTCATCGCCAGCACTTCGGTGTGATAAGGCGTGAGGTTTTTGAGGCCAATATCAACCGGCACCAGCTTGCCGTTGACTTCCACCTGAGCCGGGCGTCCGACTGAAAAATTCAGATCGCTGACGAGGTCAGACACACCAAGCATCTTTTCCAGAATCGGCGGCAGATCAATGTAACTCATAGAACTCTGTTGATGGCTGTTGTCGGGTGTTCAGAAGAGATGATGAATGATCGGGGGCTGGCCGTTATCAGCGAGGCGAGGCCGTCATCATTGAGGCGCGTGAGTGTGGCATAAAGCTCCCTGGCCAGGCAAGCAAAAAGTCCCGGCCTGTCAGCCCTGGCTGATGGAAAAAACAATTCCACTTCGCCGCCCGATTTTCAGATCAGATGACGCTTGCCTGTCCGGTCAAACAGGCGCTGGGACAGTAGCGGGGGGGGGGGGGGGGGGCACAGCCCCCCCGCGGTGGGGGGGGGGCGCCCCACCGCGCGCAACACCAACCCCAAACAAAAAAAACAACACA
>CAYWDW010000231.1:0-6866 GCA_964457105.1 uncultured Heliobacteriaceae bacterium | reverse complement strand
TTTTTCCTGATCTCTCCGTTTGTCTTTGTCTCAAACCCTGGGTTTTTCCTCTGTTGGGTGTTTTGCCCCCGCCCCTCTGGATTGGGTGGGGGGGGCCCCCCCCCCCCCCCCGCTACTGTCTCAGACATGCAAGAAAAGCTCTGACGCGGCCTGTGATGTCGGGTGTCTCGTCAAGATTGACGAGTCCGGCGAGCGGATAGAGCGCAGAGATGACGGCCACGCAGTCGGCTCCGGCGGCGATGACTTCAGGGGCGCGTTCAGGAGTGATGCCGCCGATGGCCACCAGCGGCAGGCTCGTCAGCGCGCGGGCCTGGCGGACGAGATCAAGGCCGACTACCGGATCAGGATTTTCCTTTGTCGTGGTCTGGTAAACCGGGCCGACGGCAAGGTAATCCGCCGATGTTGCCAGAGCGCGCTGAAACTGTTCGAGGTTGTGCGTCGAAAGGCCGATGATTTTATCCGGGCCGAGTAACTGCCGCGCGTCTTCAACGGTCACATCATCCTGGCCAAGATGCACGCCATCGGCATCCGCCGCGAGCGCCACATCCACACGATCATTGATGAGCAGCGTAGCGCCCGCCGCGCGCGTCAGGCGCAGACAGGCGCGCGCAGCATCGAGCAGGTCGCGCGCGCCTGCTTCCTTGTCGCGCAACTGAATCAGGCGCGCCCCACCGGCGAGCAGCCGGGTCACAATCTCTTCGTGCGAGCAGTTGCTGAGGTCGTGGCTGGTAATGGCGTAAAGTTTCGATGGCAACGGCATAGGATGGCGGCCTGGGTCAATGCGGATTTGAAGCCGAAAAAAACTGCGCGATCTGACGGCGCTTTGGCCCGTTCAGATTACGTCAGCGAATGAAGCGTCGCAAGGCTGATGCTGTTCAGAGTTTTGACGCGACAGGGCCTGGAATGTGAATGAGACTGAGATGACGAGTTGAAACGGATGGACAGATTATCGCTTTCTGCCGTTGCCTGAGAACCCGTTGCCCTGATGGCCGTTGCGTTCGTGGCTGCCGTTGCGCGGCGGTTGTCCGCGATGGCTGTTGACGATCAGGCGCACGGCCTCGCGCGGCGAATCGGTGACGTAAAGCAGTTTGAGGTCTTCGGCGGAAACCTTGTTTTCGCGGAGCATGGTGTTTTCAATCCACCGGATCAGATCGCGCCAGTAATCGCGGCCCATCAGAATCACCGGAAAGTTGCTGATCTTGTGCGTCTGTATCAGCGTCAGGGCTTCAAAGAGTTCATCCATCGTGCCGAACCCGCCGGGAAAGATGATGAAGGCAACGGCATATTTGACGAACATGACCTTGCGCACAAAGAAATAATTGAACGTGATCGAAGTCGTCAGCCAGGGATTCGAGTCCTGCTCGAACGGCAGTTGAATGTTGCAGCCGACCGACAGGCCACCGGCTTCAAGCGCGCCTTTGTTGGCGGCTTCCATAATGCCGGGGCCGCCTCCGGTGATGACGGCGAAACCGGCTCTGGCCAGCAGCCGCCCGGTTTCAACGGCGGCTTCATATGCGGTTTCGTCCGGCTGCGTGCGCGCTGAACCGAAGATTGTGACGCCGCGTTCGACGTGCGCCATGTTGTCGAAGCCGTCCACGAATTCACCCATGATTTTGAAAATCCGCCAGGGGTCGGTATCGGTGAAATCGGGCTGCACCCTGCCGGGTGTTTCCAGCAGCATCTGATCGGCGGTGACAGTTCTGGCCTGTTTGCGTCCTCGCATGGCAGATAATCCTTTGATGGTGAGGAAGGCCGCAGTGTGAATCAGGCTCCGGCCTCGTGGATTCTGGTGGTGAAGTCAGTGCAGGCTCCGGCCAGTTTGTGCCGCGTCTGCTGAAACTGCTGACGAAGATCGGGCGGCAGGGCGGCACTGCTGTGCGCGTCAAGTTCGCGCAGCATCTGATGTCCGAAGGTGACCAGGTAACGGGCGCTGTGCAGCCAGGCCTGATGCGGGTGTGGCCGACTCAGCCCCTGGCAGATCAGCTTTTCCTTTTCCTTCAACTCGGCCATCAGCGCCACGCTGACGCGAAACAGACTGCCGAGACTGTTATTGCCGACGCGCAATCCCGGATAGTTTTTCTGGAAGGCAGCAGATTCCCAGGCGCTGAGTGCGAAGTCTGAACCGTCAAATGGCAGCGTGACCGGAGCGGGCGACGCCGGTTCTGCCATCGGGCGTGCGCGCAACTCCGCCGCGAGCTGTTGCAGCCGCGCCTGCAAATCCTCGCGCAGTTTGTGCGGCGTGGGCGCGGGTGTCAGCGCGGGTTCGGCGTGATCATCGTGAGCCGACACTTCAACCGTGACGGCGGGAATGACCGGAGTATCGAGGCCCAGCCGTTCGTGCGCGCGCGCGAGCGCATCGTTGGCTTTGGCCAGGCGCTCGATGCGACTGCGATTCTGTTTGTAATCATCATTGAGTTGCCCGGCATCGCGCAGTGATCCTTTCAGCACATCCTCGATCCGCGTGGTTTCGACATCCTTCAGCTCATCGGCTTCACTGACTCCGGCGGACAGGAGTTTTGAGGCGAGATTGTCAATGCGCTGGCTGGCGCGGCGGGCGATCTGATCGAAGCGTTCACCGGCCAGCAGGTTGACGCGCGCCAGCTCAACCATCACGTCCGGGTGCAGGCGGCGCTTTTGCAAACCTGCCTTGAAGGTGCGAAAACGATCCAGCGTTTCATTGGCGGCAAGCTGCTGAAATGAAGTCGCGCTGTTCAGCTCTTCGCGGAAGAAATCCAGGCTTTCCATGCCTTCCGGGTCGGGCGTGTCCATTTTGGTGATGACGGCGTAATCGAGCATTCGCTGGTATTCCTCGCGCACCCTGTGCTCAAACGAAAAGCCGCCACCCGACTTGATGCTGAGCGCATAATAACGAGTCGTCAGATAATCAATCTTCTCGAAGTCAGTATCGGAAAAGTTGAGCTTTGAGAGCATGAACTGCAGCATCGCGGCGACCTCCTCGCGGCTGCTGTCGGGATGCTGAAAGCGGGTGCGAAGCTGAAAAACTGAAATCCGACTGTCGAATTCGTGCAACTGTTCCTGCGCTGCATAAAGCGCGCCGCCAAGCTGCCCAAGCGCGCGGCGGGCGTGGTCAATGTCGTTGCGCTCGATCAGTTCACGCTGCGCTTCAAGCTGTGCGCGCAGGGCCGCGGCGTCCGGACGCGCAGGCAGCGGCTCATCGGCGATTTCACTGAGGATGCCGGAAACCAGATTGAAGGTCTCATCCTGGCGCAACAGATATTCCAGTCGCGTCATCAGACGCTGATGTTCCTGCGGAGAATTCAGAACAGACGACATCGCAAATTGGCCGTTTTCCGGGTTGTGGTTGTGAATCGGGTCTTCGAGGCCGGACAGTCGGGGCAGGGTGCTTCAGGCGGGACGCGCACCGCGCGGCGCAGGATAGCACAGAAGAAAAACGAGATGGAGAAAAAGTTGGGAGTGCCGTCCCCCAGGCGCCCTGAAACCTGGCGTTCAGGCGACGCAGCAGCACGGCACTCCGGTCTGTCAGGAGGCTGCGGGAGCCGGTTGCGGACGCCCGTGAATTCGGATGGTGTCGAAATCCTCGATCTCGACCGTGAATTCATAGCCGCGTGACGGCTGATAATGTCCGATCATTTCGTTGAATTTCGTCACCAGCGGTTCGACAAAATCCAGCATGAAGTCGCTCTCTTCGACGACCTTGTGCTGTTTGTGGGCGATGTCTTCCTTCGAGATGCCGATGTGGTGAAGCAGGCGAAGCGGCAGATCCTTGACCTCCCGAATGCCAGTATCAACGTAATATTCCTCGCGATGGTTTTCCAGTTCGAGGAGCTTTTTGTAGAAGTCTTCGTGATTGGCGAATTTGAGGCTGCTACTCATACTCGATCCTCCCTGTTACTGGTGATATTGCCCGGCGATAAAGACTGGCTGGAATAAACCGAATCATCAGAACATCGCGACCAGGAATGATGACTATGATGGCAAAGAATCGGAACGCAGTTGAGCGCCTCAGATCAGCAGCAGGGACGCACATAAAGCAGCTTCAGCCGCGACTGATCGCATTTACTTATCAAGCCCCGGAAATTCTGCCTTGCCAGGGCAAGGTAAAACAGGCCTCAGTAAATGTCAACGAACTGAAACCAGACATTGTCAGCCGGTCTGTCTGGCTTTCGCCGGACGGGTATGAGATGCTGGCCCCGGCTGATTTCAGCCGGACTGACAATCACTAATCGGAGATCAGGAATGGCTACAGCAAAAGCAGGTGACAACGTCAAAGTGCATTATACCGGCACGCTTGATGACGGCACAGTGTTCGATTCATCCACGGGCGGTGAGCCGCTGGCCTTCACCCTGGGCAGCGGGCAGGTCATCGAAGGCTTTGAAAAGGCCGTGATGGGGATGAATGAAGGCGAGTCAAAAACGATTACGATTCCGCCCGATCAGGCCTATGGCGACCGGGTGGACACGCTGGTACAGACGGTGCCGCGCAATCAGGTCAACCTGGGTGTTGATCCTGAACCGGGCATGGAAGTTTCCATGCAGACTGCCGATGGCTCGACGATTCCGCTGCTGATTACTGAAGTGACTGACACCACTGTGACCTTCGATGCCAATCATCCGCTGGCCGGAGAGTCGCTGCGATTCGACCTGACCCTGGTGGCCATTGGCTGAAAGCCGCATGCCGCGCCGGACAATGACCGGCAACCTTTCAGCGACAAAGGCTGAAGTCGGCGGACAGCTCAAAGGTTCGGCAAATTCCGGGGCGGACATTTCACTGACCCGACATTTGAGTCGTGCCTGCACGGCCCGCCCTTGCGGATGCTCGACCTGCGATTTCACACACCCGCCATCGCGTTGTGCGACCTGTCCCCGGTAATGTTCAGTGGTGTTGCGGCAGGCGCTGTTTTGATTCGACAGGCAGCAGTTCGGCGCGCACCGCTGATGAATGGCCTGCCGGAATGAAGAACTGTTTTTCCCACGCTTCGGCGGCATCACCGATAACCAGAATCGTATGCACTCCGGCCCGCAACCTGATGGTGCGCGGGGTGTGGCCGCTGAACGCGCCATCAATGTAAAACCGGGCTTGTCCGGCTGAACATTCAATCGTCAATTCGCCAATCCCCGGTTCAGTGACGCTGCCTTCGGTTCTGATTTCGGCTGCCGGAATCCCTTCGGCCCTGGCCCGCCGTTCGGCCAGCATCAGGGCAAGCTGCCCTGGGTCATTGCGCTTGCGCGGCTCACCGGTCGGACTCTCTGCCGCTGGCCGGGCGCTTTTGGGCGTCAGCGAACTGACATCAATGGCACTGGCCAGCAGGTTGTTGATCGTGCGGATGTTCAGATCGCGGGTGGTGATTTCACGCGTGAACTGCAACTGAATGCGCGGCGCGGCGTGTTTGTCGTTGCGGCCTGCAAAATTTTTCCCTGCTGCCGGTTCACTGCCTTCGCTGTCAAACTGCACTTCGATTCGGTGGCTTTTGAACCGCAACTGCGAAATCAGCAGCGGGTCGCCGGGTTCAGCCGCAATTCTGGAGGCCGGAGCGTTTCGGATCAGGCCATCCACGATTTCCAGTCCTTTTTTATCAGCCGGAATCGCGACCCGTGCGCGCACAATTTTGCCGGTGTAATACTGATTGAGCAGTGATTTGAGGTAATCGTCAGTCGCCTGACCTGAAAGCCGGGCCGGAACGGTGACGGCCAGCAGGGCGGTGAGCAGGGCCGTTGAAAAAGCAGCTTTGTAAAGCTGAGGCATAACATACCCCGATGAGAAATGCTGACCGCTTCAGCTTCATTTCGCGCTGACCATCAGGCCAGCGAAACCAGCGTTCAGACGGGGCTGGTGAAAAAACAGACTGCGGATGACGGCCCCGAATCGTCGCTTTTTTTCAGGGCCGTCATCCGCCAGTCACGAACCGCAATCAATCAGCTTTCCTGCCTGACGATCTGGAAGGATTCATCACGCGTGATGGTTTTACCGGCCACCTTGTCCGTCACGATGACGGAGAAGTGATAGCTGCCTTCCCTGAGGTCCTTGAGCGGAATCAGGCGACCCAGCGTGATCTGCTGGCTGTTGAGGCTGCTCAGGCTGTTTCTGCCGTCTTCCCTGATGCGGGAAACTTCCTTGTCGCCCTGCCTGATGACGTATTCGACATCCACGCTCGGACGCAGGGTGGCCTGGTCAATCTGCACGTTGTAAACCTGCATATAAACGCCGAGTGTCTGTCCGGTTCTGAATTTGCCCGAAGCGTTCGGGATGACTTTCAGCGAGCCGACGTCGAACTGCGAGGTGGGCAGTCGTCCGTTGAGCGGTTCCAGCCTTGAGGCCAGCACCAGCGTTGAGGCCGACAATTCGCCTTCGGGATATTTCGGCACCACGAAGCCGTGCGGAATGACCGCCGTCTTGCCGCTGTTGACGTCACGCACGACGAGATCAATCTTGTAATTGCCGGGCGCGAGAGTCAGCCGTTTCGAGTAAACCGACTTGGTCACATTCTGCACTCCGGCCTGCACCTGATCGGTCGTGTACTGCGAGGTGACGACATCTTCAAAGAGGCCGGCGCGACGACCGGAAACGCCGGTAATGCGGGCGTAAATATTGACTGCGGCCTCCTGAATGCCGCCCTTGTCCTTGTACACGAGATCCTGGTTTTCCATCTGCACGGTGAAGGACGCGATGATGGCGTTGTCCGTCACGCGCTGAAAGTCAATGCGCAGGTCGGCGGGCAGCACATCCTGCGCGACACGCGGGTAATCGCTGCTCGTGGCGATGCCGGCCAGGTCATTGAATTTCACTCGCGGCGCGCGCTGAATTTTCGAAAGCAGTTCGAGACGCTCAAACGGCTGATCCTTGGCACGCTGTCCGAACATCTGCCCCATGCCGTTCTGATTGCCGC